>JBAVKY010000368.1:0-5556 GCA_049688555.1 Propionicimonas sp. | reverse complement strand
GCCCAGAAGGCCGCTCGGCAGGCTGCCGGCGGTCGTCCTCGTCCGGCCCGCGGCGGACCCCGTCGCGATGCGGGCACCGGACGTGGTGATCGTCCCGAGCGCGGCGGACGCCGTCGCGCCGATGCCGCGGCTGAGGGCACTGCGCCCGAGGCTGCGACCGTCGAGCAGAACGCAGGAGCCTGACCATGTTGATTCCACGCAGGATCAAGCACCGCAAGCAGCACCATCCGGGACGGACGGGTGCGGCCAAGGGCGGTACCAAGCTGGCCTTCGGCGACTACGGCATCCAGGCACTGGAGGGCTCGTACCTGACCAACCGTCAGATCGAGAGCGCCCGTATCGCGATGACGCGTCACATCAAGCGTGGCGGCAAGGTGTGGATCAACGTCTACCCCGACCGTCCGCTGACCAAGAAGCCGGCCGAAACCCGCATGGGCTCCGGCAAGGGCTCGCCGGAATGGTGGATCGCCAACATCAAGCCGGGACGAGTGCTGTTCGAACTCTCCGGGGTGACCGAGGAGGTGGCTCGCGAGGCCATGCGCCTGGCGATCCACAAGCTGCCGTTCAAGGCTCGCTTCATCAAGCGGGAAGCAGGTGACATCTGATGGCTACGACATCCTCGGCCGCCGAGTTGCGCGGACTGAGCCGTGACGAGCTCAATGCCAAAGTGCTGGAGCTGAAGGAAGAGCTGTTCAGCCTGCGGTTCGCCGCAGCGACCGGCCAGCTCGAATCCCACGGACGGCTGCGCGAGGCCCGCAAGGACATCGCTCGCATCTACACCGTGCTGCAGGAGCGCAAGCTCGGCATCATCCCCGATCCCGATGAGGACAAGTGAGTTCGATGAGTGAACAGAACGAAGCCAAGCGCTCTGCGCGCAAGGTTCGTGAGGGCATCGTCGTGTCCGACAAGATGGACAAGACGGTCGTCGTGTCCGTCGAGCAGCGGGTCAAGCACCCGCTGTACGGCAAGGTCATGACGAAGTCCGAGCGACTAAAGGCCCATGATGAGGCCAACGAAGCCGGCATCGGTGATCGTGTACGGGTGATGGAGACTCGACCCACGTCGGCCACCAAGCGGTGGCGTCTGGTCGAGATCCTCGAAAAGGCCAAGTGACCAGGAGAGATTGCAGATGATCCAGCAGGAGACGCGGCTGAAGGTCGCCGACAACACCGGTGCCAAGGAACTCTTGTGCATTCGGGTGCTCGGTGGCTCGAAGCGTCGCTATGCCGGCCTGGGCGACAAGATCGTCGCGACGGTCAAGGACGCCATCCCCGGCGGAAATGTGAAGAAGGGCGAGGTCGTCAAGGCGGTCGTCGTCCGCACGGTCAAGGAGACCCGTCGTCCGGACGGCTCCTACATCAAGTTCGACGAGAACGCCGCCGTGATCCTGAAGAACGACGGGGAGCCCCGTGGCACCCGCATCTTCGGCCCGGTCGGGCGCGAGTTGCGCGAGAAGAAGTTCATGCGGATCATCTCGCTGGCCCCGGAGGTGTTGTGAGATGGCGAAGTCAGTGCATGTGAAGAAGGGTGACCGGGTCAAGGTCATCGCAGGCAAGGACAAGGGCGTGACCGGCGAGGTCATCTCAGTTGACCCGCAGTCCGGCCGGGTTGTGGTTCAGGGTGTCAATCTGGTCAAGCGGCACGTCCGCGAGACCCAGAACAACCAGACCCGGCAGAACAACGCCTCCGGCATCATCACCAAGGAAGCGCCGATCGACGCCTCCAACGTGCAGTTGCTGGTCAAGGTGGACGGACAAGAGGTCGTCACCCGCGTGGGTCACGAGCGCCGCGAGGTCACCAAGCGTCGGGCTGACGGCTCGGAGTACACCGCCGAGCGCAGCGTCCGCATCGCCCGCAAGACTGGGAAGGAAATCTGATGGCCGCCACTGCGACCAAGGAGATGCCGCGTCTCAAGGCCCGGTACCGCGCGGAGATCGCACCGACCCTGCACACTGAGTTCGGGTACGACAACGTGATGCAGATCCCCGGTCTGGTCAAGATCGTGGTGAACATGGGCGTTGGCGAGGCTGCTCGTGACTCGAAGGTCATCGATCATGCCGTTCGTGACCTGACCCAGATCACCGGCCAGAAGCCGTCGATCACGAAGGCCCGCAAGTCGATCGCGCAGTTCAAGTTGCGGGAGGGCATGCCGATCGGCTGCCACGTGACGCTGCGTGGGGACCGCATGTGGGAGTTCGCCGACCGGCTGCTCACGCTGGCGCTGCCGCGAATCCGTGACTTCCGGGGCCTTTCCGCCAAGCAGTTCGATGGCAAGGGGAACTACACGTTCGGGCTCACCGAGCAGGTCATGTTCCACGAGATCGACCAGGACCGGATCGACAAGATTCGTGGCATGGACATCACGTTCGTGACGACGGCGACGACTGATGACGAGGGCCGGGCGCTGCTGAAGGCCCTGGGCTTCCCGTTCAAGACCGCGGAGAACGACGTTTCGACCGTGGTTCGCAAGAAGCGTCCGGCTTTCACCGGCAAGAAGAAGAAGTGAGCTGATCCATGGCCAAGACCTCCCTGAAGGTGAAGCAGGCCCGCAAGCCGAAGTTCGCCGTTCGCGCCTACACCCGCTGCACCAGGTGCGGTCGACCCAAGTCGGTCTACCGCAAGTTCGGCCTGTGCCGGATCTGTCTTCGCGAGATGGCGCACAAGGGCGAACTGCCCGGCATCGTCAAGTCCTCCTGGTGAGCTTCCGCTCCACCGGCCAACCCAACCCGCCGCAGGTCCGCAGGATGCGGAAACCGTGGCGAGAAAGTGATTGAACAACGTCATGACCATGACTGATCCGATCGCGGACATGCTGACTCGTCTGAGGAACGCCAATCAGGCGCACCACGACAGCACCAGCATGCCGCACAGCAAGATCAAGGTAGGGATCGCCGAGATCCTGAAGCAGCAGGGCTACATCGTCGGGTACGAGGTTCTCGAACCCACCGAAGGCCAGGTTGGCAAGACGCTGACGCTGACGCTGAAGTACGGCAAGAACCGCGAACGGGCGCTCGCCGGGGTGCGACGCATCTCGAAGCCGGGCCTGCGCGTTTACGCCAAGTCGACGGCCCTGCCCAAGGTGCTCGGCGGCATGGGGATCGCCATCATCTCGACCTCCCAGGGTCTGCTGACCGACAAAGAGGCCAATTCCAAGTCCGTGGGCGGCGAAGTCATCGCCTACGTCTGGTGAGCGAGGAATAGGACTATGTCACGCATTGGAAGGCTTCCGATCACCCTGCCCGCAGGCGTCGATGTGACGCTCGAGGGGCAGTCGGTGTCGGTCAAGGGTCCGAAGGGTTCCCTCAGCCATATGGTGTCCGAGCCGATCCGAGTCGGACGGAATGAAGCCGGTGAGCTTGAGGTCACGCGTCCCAACGACGAGCGGGAGAGCCGGTCACTGCACGGGCTGACCCGGACGTTGGTCGCGAACATGGTGACGGGGGTGACTGCCGGCTACGAGAAGAAACTCGAGATCGTCGGCGTTGGTTACCGCGTCATCCTGAAGAGCCCGACGCAACTGGAGTTCAATCTGGGCTTCAGCCACCCGGTCGTCATCGTGGCGCCGGAGGGCATTTCGTTCTCGGTGGAGAGCAACACCAAGTTCACCGTCTACGGGATCGACAAGCAGGCTGTGGGCGAGGTTGCCGCCAACATCCGCAAGCTCCGCAAGCCGGAACCCTACAAGGGCAAGGGTGTGCGATACGCCGGCGAACGGGTTCGCCGCAAGGTTGGAAAGGCGGGCAAGTGATGGCTATCTCACTGTCGATGAACAAGGGAATGGCCGAACGCCAGGCCGCGCGGCTGCGCCGCCAGGCCAGGGCTCGCAAGAAGATCGCCGGTACCCCGGAGCGTCCGCGACTCGTGGTTACCCGCTCGTCTCGACACATCCTGGCGCAGGTGATCGACGACACCCGAGGTGTGACCCTGGTGGCCGCCTCCTCGATGGAGGCTGGCGTCCGGACCGCGGACGGCGACAAGTCGGCCAAGGCGAAAGCTGTCGGCAAGCTGGTTGCCGACCGTGCCAAGCAGGCAGGCATCGAGAACGTTGTTTTCGACCGGGCCGGCAACAAATATCACGGACGGGTCGCGGCGCTGGCTGACAGCGCCCGCGAAGCCGGTCTGGGATTCTGACGGAATGCGGAAAGGGAACAAGCGATGAATGGAACCCAGCGCCGCGGTGGAAGTGCCGGTGGTGGTGAGCAGCGTCGCGGCCGCGATGACCGTCGTGGCCCGGCGGCTGCCACCGAGAAGGAGAAGAGCAACTACCTCGAACGGGTCGTTGCCATCAATCGTGTCGCCAAGGTCGTCCAGGGCGGTCGGCGTTTCAGCTTCACCGCGCTGGTCGTGGTGGGCGATGGTGAGGGCATGGTGGGGGTCGGCTACGGCAAGGCCAAGGAAGTCCCCGCCGCGATTGCCAAGGGCGTCGAAGAAGCCAAGAAGCATTTCTTCCGCGTGCCGCGCATCCAGGGCACCATCCCTCACCCCGTCCAGGGTGAGAAGGCCGCCGGTGTCGTGATGCTGCGTCCGGCTTCGCCGGGTACCGGTGTGATCGCCGGCGGTTCGGTTCGCGCCGTTCTGGAATGCGCCGGTATTCACGATGTGCTGGCCAAGTCCTTGGGCTCCGACAACGCGATCAACGTGGTGCATGCCACGGTGGCAGCGCTGAAGAGCCTCGAAGAGCCGGAGGCAGTGGCCAGGCGGCGCGGTCTTCCGGTGGCTGATGTCGCCCCGGCCGCGCTATTGCGCGCCCGTGAGGAGGCGAAGCACTGATGGCACGACTGAAAGTGACCCAAGTCAAGTCTGGGATCAGTGGCAAGCAGAACCAGCGCGACACGCTGCGCTCGCTGGGGCTGAAGCGAATCGGCGACGTTGTGGTGAAGGAGGACCGTCCCGAGATTCGTGGGATGGTCAACACCATCCCGCATCTGGTTGCCGTCGAGGAGGTTGAGTGACATGGCGTTGAAGGTCCATCACCTGCGCCCGGCCCCCGGGGCCAAGACCGCCAAGACCCGCGTGGGTCGCGGCGAGGGCTCCAAGGGCAAGACCGCCGGCCGAGGCACCAAGGGCACCGGCGCACGGAAGAACACCCCCGAGAACTTCGAGGGCGGGCAGATGCCGCTGCACATGCGGCTGCCCAAGCTGCGTGGCTTCAGCAACCCGTTCCGCGTGGAGTACCAGGTCGTCAATCTGGCCAAGCTTGCCTCCCTCTACCCAGAGGGCGGAGTGGTGACTCCTGCGGACCTGGTTGCCAAGGGGGCCGTCCGTGACGGGCACCTGGTCAAGGTTCTCGGCGACGGCGAGCTGACGGTTGCCCTGACGGTGAGCGCGAACGCGTTCTCCGCGACGGCCAAGGACAAGATCGAGAAGGCAGGCGGCTCGGTCACCGAGCTGTAGCACCTGCGCGAAGGCCCCCGGCAGCCGCCGGGGGCCTTCGCGTGTCCTGCGGGACAGATCCGACCCAGTCGGTGGGATGGCAACTCGGGCCCGACCAAGGCCCCGACGGTCGTGGTCCGGCGGGAACACTCAGCTCACCCCTGCCAGGGTGCCGGTGCCCGA
>JBAVKY010000367.1:0-1962 GCA_049688555.1 Propionicimonas sp. | reverse complement strand
ACGGCGGCCAGATGGGCGAGCCGGGCGTCGTCCACGTCCACGGCGTCCATCGAGATGCCAGGGACGCGGCTGACCGCGGTTCGGATGGTGTGCATCAGCCCCATCGGACCGGCGGCCCCAACGATCGCCACCTTCTCGCCGGGACGCAGTTCGCACCGCGACGGGATCCGGTCGTAGCCGGCGGCCGCCGATGCGCCGGGATCGCCGGTGTACCGGATCAGGTCGTAGTGCACCCGTCCGACGTCGACCGGCACCCCACGACCGATGGTGCCCCCGGCGAGCACGATGTCGAGGACGCCGAGCGGGGCCAGCAGTGGCCCCAACTGCTCGATGACGTCCGCGTCATGTCCCCCGTAGACGATGTCGTCGAAGCTCTCACCTGCCAGCTCGGCCAGCCCGGACACCGACCGGACGTCCTGGCCCACCTCGTCGGGGTTGGCATCGCCGATCACGGTCACCTCCCCCGGCGCCGAGGCGGCCCGCAGTTCGGCGACACCCTCGAGGGACTGGCCGGGATCCACCACCACCAGCAGCCGACCACCAGCCTTGAGAGTGCGTCGTTCGCCCCACGCGTAGGCCGCCTCGACGCACGACCACGGTTCGATCAGCGCCACCGCCGAACTCGTCGGGGTATCGCTCACCGGAATCAGGAATCTCGCCCCAGTGGCAGGATCCATGATCACCCGCTCGTCGAGCACCACATACTCCTGCAACGCACCCTCGAAGTTGTAGCCGAAGGCGGCTTTTGAACTGGCGGTGGGCAGGTGGTGGTAGTCGGTCTCCACCAGCACCCGCTCCCCCACCCGGTGATGCTTCACCTCGGAACCGACTGCCACGATCCGTCCCACCGGCTCGTGGCCCGGCACGATCGGGCGGGCACCCGGCTGGTAGCTGGGGATCTCCGCCAACTCGTCGGCCGACAACCCCGAGAGCACCTCGCTCTTGCGTGGATGCTGGTCGAACGCGTGCAGCAACTTGGTGTCGGAGAAACAGATACCGACTGCTTCGGTCATCAGCAGCAGCTGATGCGGCCCGAGGTCGTACATGGCCTTGGCCGGGTTGTGGACCACCTGGTCAGCGCCCACGAACTGGATCGCGTGCTGGGTGGCCGGAAATTCCTGGGTCACGGGTGACTCCTTCATCACTGGGCTCAGTTGAGCATGTTCTGGCCGCCGGTCACCGGGACGGCCTGTCCGGTTTCGTAGTCCTGGTCAACCAGGTAGTAGATCGCTTTCGCCAGGTCGGCCGGGAAACAGCCACGGCGCATCGGAACCTGGGCCTCATAGTGGCGCCGCACGTCATCGACCGACGCCGCGCCCGGCACCTTCTGGGCCCGCAGGTACTGCACGAACAGCCCCCGCTCCGGATCCATCCACAACGGCCCGTCCAGGTAGTTGCCCGGGCAGATCGCGTTCACCTTGATGCCGTATTCCACCAGTTCCAGCGCGAAGGACTGGGTGAGCCCGATGCCGCCGAACTTCGAGCCGGCATAGGCGAAGTTGGCCTTCGACCCAGCCAACCCGGACTTGGAGTTGATCTCGATGATGTCGAACCACTCGGTGGGACGGACGGCGTGCTGCGCGGCCATCACTGGTGCCACGGCACGGACGCCCAGGAAGTAGCCCCGGTAGTTCACATTGGTGACAAGGTCGAAGTCGCTCACCGGCTGGCTGAAGATCGAACCGGCCCGCAGCACTCCGGCGTTGGAGACGAAGACGTCCACGCCGCCGTACACGGCAACCGCCTCGGCGACCGCAGCCAGCGCGGAAGCCTCGTTGGAGACGTCCATTCCGATCGCCACGGCCCGACCGGCCCCGTACTCCACACACATGGCGTCGGCGTTGGCCTGCGCGCCGTCGAGGTTCAGGTCGGCCAGGATCAGCTGGGCACCCTGGGTGATCAACTCCTGGGCGATGCCGAGGCCGAAGCCCTGGGCCGCTCCGGTGATCATCACAATCTTCC
>JBAVKY010000366.1:0-12274 GCA_049688555.1 Propionicimonas sp. | reverse complement strand
ATGGAAGGCCACCTGGCGATCGGCTCCCGGCTGCCGAGTGAACGCGCGCTCGCGCTCGCGCTGGGGCTGAGTCGAACCACCATCACGCGTGCTTACGCCGAACTCGTCGCGAGCGGCTGGGCGAGCGCACGACAGGGATCCGGCACGGTCGTCCGGATTCCGGGACGGACGCGCATCCCCTCGCTCACGCTCGTCCCCGGCCCACACGGTTCGGCCATCGACCTGTCCGCGGCAGCAGGGCTGGCGCCCGCCGGCACCCGCGCGGTGGTCGAAAAGGCCCTGGAGTGGCTGCCCGGCACCCTCGACAGCGCAGGCTACGAACCCTTCGGCGCGCAGCACCTGCGCGAGCGCATCGCAGACTGGTTCGCTGGTCGCGGCCTGCCCACCGACCCTGACCAGATCGTGGTCACGCCCGGGGCGCTGGCCGGCCTCAGCGCGGTGCTACACGCCCTCCTGGCGCCGGGGGAGCGGGTGCTGGTCGAGAGCCCGACCTATCCCCACGCCCTCGGCGCGATCGCCGGCGCGCGGGGACGGGTCGTCTCCGTCCCGTTGGCTGGAGGCTGGCGCGTCGAGGATTGGAAGGCTGCCGCCCGGCGGTCGCGGGCCACCGCGGCCTACCTGATCCCCGACTTCCAGAATCCCACCGGGCTGCTCATGGACGAGGTCGAGCGGGCCGCGCTGAGAGGCGCGCTGCGCCAGGCTGGGGTCGTCCCGATCATCGACGAGACCCCCGTGGAACTCGACCTGGCCGCCGGCGAGCCCCGTCCGTTGCCTTGGGCGAGCGCGGACGAGCAGGCGTTCACGATCGGTTCGCTGTCGAAGGTGCTGTGGGGAGGGGTGCGGATCGGCTGGATCCGGTGCCCGGCGGGATCGGCCGACCTGCTACGGTCGCGTGCCCTGCAGCTGAACCTGGGGGCATCGGCGCTCGACCAGTTGATCGCCACCACCTACCTGGAGGACCCGCGGCCCGTCCTCACCGAGGTGATTGCCCGCCTGCGCAGCACCCGCGATGCCTGGCACGTCCACCTCGCCGAGCACCTGCCGACCTGGCGGGTGAACCGTCCACGCGGTGGCCTGGCGCTCTGGGTGGAGCTGCCCGAGCGCCGCAGCGCCGAACTGGCACTGGCAGCGAGCAGCCACGGGCTGATCGTCACCCCCGGGAATCGCTTCACCGCCGACCGGACGATGGCGAACCGGCTGCGGCTGCCCCTCACGCTGCCCACCGACGTCGTGCCCGAGGCGACCGAGCGTCTCGCGCGGGCCTGGCAGGACGCCCTGACCGGCCACATCGGCGTTGCCCGCACCGATGCCCTCGCCCTCTAGCGGTTAGGGGATTCACCCGACTCGGTGGTGAATCGCCCGTGCTGGGCGAGAGCGAGTCAGGTGAGGGCGCGGCCCAGAACCGAGAGCGGCACCGAGCCCAGGTTGAGCGCTTTGGTGTGGAAGTCCTTCAGGCTGAACTCCTCACCGCGAGCGGCGGCAGCCGCGCTGGCGTCGGCGCGTGCCTGCTCCCACAGCCGCTGGCCGATCTTGTACGACGGCGCCTGCCCCGGCCACCCCAGGTAGCGGTTCAGCTCGAACCGCAGGAAGGCCTCGTCCATCGAGACGTTCGCGCGCAGCAGGTCCCACGCCTTGCTGGCGTCCCAGATGCCCCCGCCCCAGCGAGCCGGCGCCTGCTTGCGGCAGTGGACGCCGATGTCGAGCACCACCCGCGTGGCGCGCATCCGTTGACCGTCCACCAGCCCGAGGCGGTCGCCGAGGTCGTCCATGAATCCGAACTCCTGCATCAGCCGCTCGGCGTAGAGCGCCCAGCCCTCACCGTGACCCGACGTCCATGACACGAGTCGGCGCCAGCTGTTGAGCTGGTCGTGCAGCGCCACAGCCTGGCCCACCTGCAGATGATGCCCCGGCACACCCTCGTGGTACACCGTGGTCTTCTCCCGCCAGGTGTTGAACTCGGTGACTCCCGGCGGAACCGACCACCACATCCGTCCGGGACGGGAGAAGTCGTCGCTCGGCCCCGTGTAGTAGATACCGCCGTTCTCGGTGGGCGCGATCAGGCACTCGATGGTCTGCAGTTGCTCGGGGATGTCGAAGTGCACCCCGTTCAGGGCGGTGATGGCTGCCTCGGCCGTGGCCTGCATCCATTCCTGCAGTGCTCGCTTGCCGTGTAGCTTGCGGGCCGGATCGCCGTCGAGCACGGCGACCGCGTCGGCCATCGACGCCCCGGGCCCGGCGATCTCGCGCACGATCTCGTCCTGCTCGGCCGCCGTCCGCGCGAGTTCTTCCAACCCCCACTCGTAGGTCTCGTCAAGGTCGACGCTCGCCCCCACGAAATACCGAGACCACAAGGCGTAACGGACACGGCCGACGGCGTCTTCGTCGGGAGCCGCAGCGTCCAGTTCGTCGCTGAGGAAGGTGACCAGCTCGCCGTAAGCCGCCGCGGCGGCCCGTCCAGCGCGCTCGAGGTCGTGGGCCAGCGGGCCTTCGGCGGGCGCGCCGTCCGGCGTTGCCCCGGCGGTGAAGGTGACGAAGAAGGACGAGGCCGGATCGGCCAGCTCGGCGGCCTGCTTGATGCCCTCGGTCACCTGCAACTGCGCGGGCACCAGCCCGCGACGTGCTCCTTCACGCAAGGATTTGACGTAGCCCTGGATCGCGCCTGGCAACCGAGAAAGCCGCGAGGCGATGTTCGCCCAGTCGTCGGTGGTGGCCGTCGGCATCACGTCCAGCACGTCGCGCAGGCCCTGCAACGGTGAGTCGATGACATTGAGGTCACAGAAGCGCTCGCCGGCGTCGTAGAGCTCGACCTGCACCTCGAGGCGCTCGCGCATGGCGGCCGCGGTGATCTCATCCACGTGGTCCACCGGTGCTGTGGCGGCGAGGGTCTTCAGGGTTCGCCGGTCCAGCGCCGACCGTTCGGCCAGCCCGTCAGGGGAGAAGTCGGTCATCATGTGGTCGTAGCCGATGATCCCCACCCCGGTCGCCAGCAGCGGGTCGAGGGCGGCCAGTTCTGCGGTGTAGGCATCGGCGATGGCATCGAGGGCTGTGCGGTCGCGGTCGGTCACCACCCCGACGATAGCCGCTATCCTCGGCTAGTCCTGCAGGGCTTCATGGTGGGTGGAGCGCGAGTCGTTTGGAGCAGCCGTGACCTTCCGCACATCGACCCTCGCCCGCTCCGGCGGCGCGGTCTCGACGGTGCCCACGCTCGGCTTCATTCCCGAACTGCACGGGCTGCGTGGTGTGGCGCTGGCGATGGTCGTGGTGTTCCACCTCTTCGGTCGGGGGCGGGTGTCAGGCGGCATCGATGTCTTCCTGGTGCTCTCCGGATTCCTGGTCACGGCATCGCTGGCGCAGCGGGCCGTCACCGCCGGACGGATCCCCCTGGCCCGGCACTATGCGAGGCTCGGCCTTCGCTTGGTCCCGGCCGCGGCGGTCGTCGGTGCGGCCGTCGCCCTGGGGACGGTCCTGCTGCTCACCCCGAACCAGTGGCTGGGGGTGACCAGCCAACTGGCAGCCTCGGCCGCCTACGTCGAAAACTGGTACCTGATCGACTCCCAGCAGGAGTACGGCGCTCCCGGTGTCACCGCCGGTCCGCTGCAGCACTTCTGGTCGCTGTCGGTGCAGGGCCAATTCTTCGTTGTCTGGCCGCTGGTCATCCTCGGGGTGGTTCAGCTGGCCCGCCGCTCCGGCTGGCGTCCCCGTCGAGCCCTGCTCGCCACCACGCTGGCGCTGACCGTGGCGTCGTTTGGCTTCGCGACCTTCCTGGTGGCCACCGATCAACAGGTGGCCTACTTCCATACCGCGACCCGGTTCTGGGAACTCGGCGTGGGCGCGCTGCTCGCCCAAGTGTTGCCGCGGCTACGCGTCGCCGACCGTTGGCGCACCGCGCTGGGTTGGGCGGGTTTGGCGGTCGTCCTGACCAGCGGGCTGGCCTGGGACGGCGCCCAGACGTTCCCAGGCCCAGCCGCAGCGTGGCCGGTGTTCGGGGCGGTCGCCGTCCTGATCGGCAGCGGCGCCACCGGCGGTCGGACGGTGGGTGGCGTCCTCAGTTCGCGTCCGCTGCACTGGCTGGGCGACATCTCGTACCCGCTGTACCTGTGGCATTGGCCCCTGATCGTCTTCTACCTCGCGGCGCGTCACCATCGTGTGATCGGGGTGCTGGCCGGCACGGGGCTGCTGGTGCTGTCCTTGGGGTTGGCGTGGCTGACCCAGCGTTACGTGGTCGCTCCCGCGATGGCGGCACGGGAGAGCCTGTCGCCCCGGCGCGTCGTCCGCGTCGTGCTGGTGCCCCTGCTGGCAGTGGTCGCAGGGCTGTTCGGAACCGCCCAGCTGCTTGAGGCAGTCTCGGACGCTTCGATCATGGCGGCGGGAAGCGCCGACCATCCCGGTGCCGCCGTGATCGGGTCGGACGGACGGGTTGCGACGAGGCCGTACGCCGCCGCGCCGCTGCCGGACGCGCTCAGCGCCGGCCGCGACAAGCCGGCGGAGTATCGGCTGAACTGCTTGCAGAACTACCGGCGAGAGGAGATCTATACCGCGGTCAAGGTGTGCCCACCGCGCGGCACCAAGGGGATCCCCGAGAAGACCATCGTCGTGACCGGAGGTTCTCACGCAGACCAGTGGCTTCCCGCGTTCCAAGCGATTGCCGCAGCCCGCAATTGGCGAGTGATCACGGTGAGCAAAGGGGGCTGCCCGTTCGTGGGCGACTACCAGGGCCAGCTGCTGACCAGTCAGCTCGACCCGACCTGTCTGGCGTGGAACCGAAGCGCCGAGGCCGTGATCCGCAACCTGCATCCCGACATGGTCGTGGTTCGCGGCACGCGGACCTTCCAGCGGGAGGGCGAGTCGCTCGACCGGCCGCCGATGGACGTCTGGCGCAGGCTGGCCGCGGCAGGCATCACCGTCTTGGCGATGCGGGACACTCCTCGCTTCGGCAATGCTCCGGTGGAATGCCTTGCGCGCGGCGGCAATGCCCAGGGCTGCGGGAAGCTACGCGCCGCGGTCTACCGGGCCACCAATCCCTTGCTTGAGATGCCCGATCGCCCGGCGCGAGTGGTCCCCGTCGACCTTTCGGGTGCCCTGTGCCCCGAGGAGTGGTGCCTCGCGGTGATCGGCAACGTCACGGTCTACCGCGACAAGACGCACCTGACGTCCACCTATGTCCGAACCATGACGCCGATCCTGCTGGCCGAACTGAAGCAGGAGGCGCCGTGGCTCTTCTGACGCGGGTGCCGGAGCGGGACGGGGCACGATGATCATCTGGGCTCACCGGGGTGCGCGTCGGCAGGCTCCCGAGAACACGCTGCCGGCCTTCCGGCGTGCCATCGAGTTGGGTGCCGAGGGTGTCGAGTTCGACGTCCAGCTCAGCGCGGACGGGGTGTCGGTCGTCATCCATGACGAAACCCTGGACCGCACCACCGACGGGCATGGCAGGGTCGTCGACCACACGCTGGGCGAGCTGCGTGCGCTCGACGCCAGCGCAGGCAAGCCCGGCTTCCCGGGAGTCGTCATCCCGACCCTCGACGAGGTGCTCGCTGTGTTCGCCCCGACCGAACTGGCCGTCAACATCGAGCTGAAGAACTCCGTGGTCGAGTACCCAGGGCTGGAGGAGGCGGTGCTGGCGGCGGTGTCGAAACACGGACTTGAGCGACGCGTGGTGCTGTCGTCCTTCAACGCCGACTCGGTGGCGCGGCTGCAGGACCTGACCAGCATCCCGCGGGCGTTCGTCTACGACCGGTTGCTGCGCCGGCCGTGGGCGGTCGCCGCGCGGCTGGGCGCCGTGGCCGTCCACCCCCCGTCCCGGTTCGTCGTCAGCCCTCGCTACGTGACCCGGGCGCACCAGGCCGGGTTGGCCGTCCGAGTCTGGACGGTCAACAGCGAGCGGGAGCTGCGGCGGATGTACCACTGCGGAGTGGACGGGGTGTTCAGCGACGTGCCGGACGTGGCGCTGGCCGTGCGTGCCCGCCTGGACGGCTCGCTAACCTGACGTCATGACCAACCCGTGGCAGCCTGAGCGCTGGCAACCGGTGGACGGCTTCGAGTTCACCGACATCACCTACCACCGCGCCGTGGACGTGCCGGCGGTCCGGATCGCCTTCGACCGGCCGGAGGTGCGCAACGCCTTCCGGCCGCACACCGTGGACGAGCTCTACACCGCGCTCGACCATGCCCGGATGAGTTCGGACGTGGGCTGCGTCCTGCTCACCGGTAACGGGCCATCGGCAAAGGACGGCGGTTGGGCGTTCTGTTCCGGCGGTGACCAGCGGATCCGGGGACGCGCCGGCTACCAGTACGCCGACGGCGAGACGGCGGAAGCGGTGGACGCCGCCAAGCTCGGCCGGCTGCACATCCTGGAGGTGCAACGGCAGATCCGCTTCATGCCGAAGGTCGTGATCGCCCTGGTCAACGGCTGGGCAGCGGGCGGGGGCCACTCCCTGCACGTGGTCTGCGACCTCACCGTCGCCTCGGCTGAGCACGCCCGCTTCAAGCAGACCGATGCCGACGTGGGCTCCTTCGACGCCGGGTTCGGCTCGGCCTACCTGGCCCGGCAAGTCGGCCAGAAGTTCGCCCGTGAGATCTTCTTCCTCGGCGATGTCTACGATGCCGAAGCCGCCCACCGAATGGGCATGGTGAACGCGGTCGTCCCGCACGCCGACCTGGAAACCGTCGGCCTGGAGTGGGCGGCGAAGATCTGCGGGAAGAGCCCGACGGCGCAACGGATGCTGAAGTTCGCCTTCAACGCCATCGACGACGGGCTGATCGGCCAACAGGTTTTCGCTGGCGAGACCACCCGGCTGGCCTACATGACCGATGAAGCGGTTGAGGGTCGCGACTCCTTCCTGCAGAAGCGGCCGCCGGACTGGTCTCGGTTCCCCTACTACTACTGAGCGGTGGCCGCCACCGCGATCGTCCCGACGCGGAACTCGTGGCCGGCGTCGCTCCGCGCGTCGCCCTGACGAGCCGACGACCGGTATCCTGCGATCAGTTCACTCCAGAAGCGAGGTTTGGCGGTGACCCAAGGTCCCCAGGCAGGGTGGTACCCCGATCCGCAGCAGTCGGGCGTCGATCGTTGGTGGGACGGGATCGCTTGGACGGTGCACCAGCGCGCCACGCCGGCACCGGTCCAGCCCGCAGTACAGGCGCTCCCGGCGGCGGGGTGGTACCCCGACCCCGAATACCGCGGTTACGTGCGGTGGTGGACGGGTGCCGCCTGGAGCGAGCATCGCAGCCCGGCGCCCTCGTGAGCCCGATCCGGCGTCACCGTCGAGCCTGAGTATCCTGCCGGGCCTGAGCGTCCGGCCCTTCGCCCGGGGCGGCGGGCCTGGTGACCGCTCCCGTCAGCGCGCCACGCCGTAAAGCCGGTCTCCGGCGTCACCGAGCCCGGGCACGATGTAGCCCACCTCGTTGAGACGCTCGTCCACGGCGGCGACCACCAGGGTGCAGGGGACGCCGATCGGGTCGACGAGCTCGCGCAGGTGTTCGATGCCTTCGGGGGCGGCGAGCAGGCAGAGGCAGATGATGTGATCGGCGCCGCGGTCGACCAGGAACTGCACCGTCCCGCCCAGCGACCCGCCGGTCGCCAGCATCGGATCCAGCACGTAGCACTGCCGGCCGGAGAGGTCCTCGGGCAGGCGTTCGGCGTACGTGAAGGGTTGCAGGGTCGTCTCGTCACGCAGCATGCCGACGAACCCGACCTCGGCGTTCGGCATCAGGCGCATCATGCCTTCGAGCATGCCCAGTCCGGCGCGCAGGATCGGCACCACCAGCGGTGCGGGTTTCGAGAGACGGACGCCGGTGGTGGTCGTGATGGGGGTGACCACCTCGACTGGTTCGACCCGAACCTCACGGGTCGCCTCATAGGCCAGGAGGGTGACGAGCTCTTCTACCAACTGCCTGAACAGCGGGCTGGAGGTTTCCTTGTCACGCAGCAACGTGACCTTGTGACTGACGAGGGGATGATCGAGGGCGCGCAGCTTCACGGGTCCAACCCTTGCACACCCGGCAGCCGCCTCCAACCTCTGGCCGGGCTGGGTTCCGGGGGCGACTTCTGACACGATGGAAGCTGCCGAGTTGAGGAGCGAGTGAGCCAGATGCCTGACGATTTCGACATGGAACTGCCGAACCTCGGTGACGATCGCCCCGGCCTCGACGAACTGGAGGAGGCCGACGAACTCGTGGTGGACGAGGTCGACGATGACGACGACTACCCGGATGACGCGACCGAGGACGACGTCGACCTGATTGTCGCGCTGTACCGCGAGGACGGCCAGCCGATGGCGGTCGCCCTCGACCTCGACCTCGTCAACGACCTTGATGCCCTGATCACGCAGCTGCGCCGGATTCCGGGCGACGGGGGAGCGCTTGCGATGGTCTCGCTCGCGACGGAGTTGTTCGTGATCGTGCGCGTGCGCGGCCGGCACGTCCAGGTGATGTTGTCGGACGTGGTCGAGGCGGCTGACTGGCCGCTGGCCCGTGACGTGGTGGACTACCTCGGCCTCGAGGTGCCTGAGGACGACGAGGAGAGCTTCCCCGTCGGCGACTTCGATCTGCTCGCCGATGTCGGCCTGCCCGACTTCGAGCTCGAAGCGATCGCTTCCGCGTACGACGAGGACACCACGACCTTGCTGGCGCAGATCGCGAAGCGGATCAAGTTCGGCCCGCAGTACGCCAAGGCGGTCGCTGCCGCGTTCGAGTGATGCGGTCGTCCTGGGGTGCCGCCATGGTGGAAGCCTTGGCGGCGGCGAGGACGGCGTCCGTCCATGGGGATGTGCCGGTCGGGGCCGTCGTGCTCGATCCAGACGGACGGGTGGTGGCGCGCGCCGGTAACGAGCGGGAACTGACCGGCGACCCGACCGCTCACGCCGAAATCCTGGCGTTGCGGCGGGCAGCCGAGGCGCTCGGATCGTGGCGGCTCGAGGGCTGCACCCTGGTGGTGACGCTTGAGCCATGCACCATGTGCGCGGGAGCCATGGTTCTCGCCCGGCTGGAACGGTTGGTTTTCGGAGCGTTCGACCCCAAGGCCGGCGCGGTCGCCTCGCTGTGGGATGTCGTCCGGGACCCGCGACTCAATCATCGCCTTGAGGTGGTCGGCGGTATCGCGGAGCAGGAGTGCGCCGAGGTGCTGCGGTCGTTCTTCGCCGGGCACCGCGACTGAACGGCGGCGCAGCCGGCCGCCGATTGGCCGAGCGATGCCTGCGTGGGTAAAGTTTCCCGCGGTGGCGTGTCTGAGCGGCCGAAAGAGCGCGCCTCGAAAGCGCGTGAGGGGCAACCCTCCGAGGGTTCAAATCCCTCCGCCACCGCCAAGCAGGGAACACGTGCAGGATCGGTCGGCGACCACGCCGCCCGATCCTGCACGTTGTGGTCTGAGCAGGGGATTCGCCTGCACGAAAGTGCGAACGCGCCCCCTTTCCCCACCGCTGGGGACGCGGCAGAGTGGGGGTTGCCCACCGCCACATCGCGCCTCAAGGAGAGCCCTGTGAAGAAACTGATCAACGACCCCGCCAACGTGGTCGCCGAAACCCTCGCTGGCTTCGCCGCGGCCCATGCCGACCTCGTCACCGTGCACACCAACCCCGACTATGTCGTGCGGGCGGACGCGCCGGTGCAAGGGAAGGTCGGGCTGGTCTCCGGTGGCGGGTCGGGCCACGAACCACTTCACGCCGGGTACGTCGGCATGGGCATGCTGGACGCCGCCGTTCCGGGAGCTGTGTTCACCTCTCCGACGCCTGATCCGATCCTCGAGGCCACCAAGGCCGTCGACGGCGGTGCCGGCGTGCTGCACATCGTGAAGAACTACACCGGTGACGTGCTCAACTTCGAGACCGCAGCCGAGTTGGCCGACATGGAGGGCATCACCGTCAAGTCCGTCATCGTGAATGACGACGTTGCCGTTGAGGACTCCACCTGGACGGCCGGACGTCGCGGCGTCGCCGGGACCGTACTCGTGGAGAAGATCGCCGGTGCGTCCGCCCATCGCGGCGACGACCTGGACACCGTGCTCGCGGTCGCTGAGAAGGTCAACGCCCAGGTGCGCTCCATGGGAGTCGCCCTCACCGCGTGCACCGTCCCGCACGCCGGCAAGCCGTCCTTCGACCTCGCCGAAGACGAGATCGAGATCGGCATCGGCATCCACGGCGAGCCGGGACGGCATCGCATCCCGATGGCTCCGGCGGATTCGATCACCGACCAGCTGGTCGACCCCATCCTGGCCGACCTGAAGCCGGCGACCGGTTCGAAGGTCCTGCTGTTCGTCAACGGCATGGGGGGTACGCCCGAGGCCGAGTTGTACATCGTCTACGGCCACGCCCGTCAGCGCCTTGAGCAGGCCGGGCTTGAGGTCAGCCGTTCACTGGTGGGCAACTACATCACCAGCCTCGAGATGCAGGGCTGCTCGATCACCGTCCTGCTGCTCGACGACGAGCTGACCGAGTTGTGGGATGCCCCCGTCTTCACCCCGGCGTTGCGTCGCGGCGTGTGAGGATTGGTGCGTGAGCGAAACATTGTCGACTGCTTGGGCGCTGGCGTGGATACGCGGCGCCCAAGCCCATCTTGCTGAGAACCGAGCCGCCCTCAACGACCTCGACCGCGCCATTGGGGACGGTGACCACGGCGAGAACATGGATCGCGGCTTCAAGGCTGTCGCGGCCAAGCTCGAGGCCGGCGCCGGCGCCGACGACGTGTCGGGCGTGCTGAAGCTGGTGGCCTCCACGCTGATGTCGACCGTGGGCGGGGCGGCCGGACCGTTGTACGGCACGGCCTTTCTGCGCGCCGCCAAGGCCACGTCAGGTGACGTGGACGCCGCAGGCCTGGTGGCCCTGATCGCCGGCGGCCTCGAGGGCATCGTGGTGCGCGGCAAAGCCTCCCCGGGTGAGAAGACCATGGTGGACGCCTGGACCCCGGCGCTCGCCGCGGCGAAGGCCGCCGCCGAGGCCGGAGCCAGCGTTGAGCTCGTCCTGCGGGCAGCGGCGGACGCGGCGGCGGCGGGGGCCGAGGCGACCATCCCGCTGCAGGCGTCGAAGGGCCGGGCCTCCTACCTGGGTGAACGGTCGATCGGACACCAGGATCCCGGGGCGACGTCGACGGCACTCATCCTGGCGTGCGCGGTCGAGGCGGCCGAGGCGCCGTGAGCGTCGCCCTGGTGATCGTCTCGCATTCGGCGAAGCTGGCCGACGGGATTGTCGAGCTCGCCGAGCAGATGGCTCGCGACATCCCGCTGCGGGCCGCCGGGGGCACCGACGATGGACGCATCGGAACCTCGTTCGACAAGGTGTTCGACGCTGTCACGGAGCTTCGGCAGGCGGGTCATGACGTCGTGATCCTGACTGATCTCGGGTCGGCGACCATGACGGTGGAGTCGGTGCTCGACTTCCTTGACGACGACGAGCTGGAACACGTCCGGTTTGCGGACGGGCCGCTGGTCGAGGGTGCGGTCGCAGCCGCCGTGGCCGCTCAGGTCGGGGGCACGCTGGCTGACGTGGCCCAGGCAGCCCTTGCCCGTGAGCTGTTCGCGTCAGGCTGACACCGAGCGTCCAGCTCTCGTCAGCAACCAGAAGCCGATCGCGGTCAGGGCGATCACCGCTGAGCCCAGCAACCCCACCGGCGCGCTCAGCAGCGGATGGCGGTCGGAAAGGATGAGCACGAAGATCCCCGCGAAGGCGTTGAACATGCCGTGCAGGATCGCCGGCGCGAGCAGGGAGCCGGTGACTTCCCGCGCTCGCCACAGGATGAACGAGAACGCGACGCAGAACACCACCATGAAGGCCGGACCGAGGCGGTTGTACGGGGAGTAGTTGAACCCCAGCAGGATCAGGGGCGTGTGCCACAGCCCCCACAGGACGCCCGTGATCACGTTCGCCACCACCGGGCCGAGCGGACGGAGTTCGTCGGCCAGCCAACCTCGCCAGCCGTACTCCTCGCCGAAGCCGAACAGCCCGTTGATGGTGAAGCCGGCGATCAGGGCGCTGACGGCCGCCGCGCCGATCAGCACCCAGAAGGGCGGCACGGAAGCGCTGAGTTGGGCAACTTGGGTCGCGTCCTGGCTGGGGAACAGCAGCAGAATGTTCGCCACCAGATCTTCATGGCTGGTCAGGACCGTCCCGACTCCGGAAACGCCGGCCACGTTGCCGAGGAGCCAGGTGGCGGCGAGCATGCCGCCGAGCAGGGCCACCAGCACTCCGACCGCCACCGTCACCAGCCGGGGCAGCGCGGCCCGGAAGCCCTGAAAGGTGGTGGCGATCAGCGGCCGCCGACGGTCGAGCCGTTCCACGATCAGGGC
>JBAVKY010000365.1:0-2234 GCA_049688555.1 Propionicimonas sp. | reverse complement strand
CTGGCCGAGCGATTGGGCTTGGTGGAGGCCGACGAGGCGACCGCGAACGTGGTCATCGCCGCACCCCAGGATGAACTAATTCTCCCCCAAGCTGGTGAACCTGTCGCTCTCGCGCCCACAGCTCTCGTGGTGGCGGACCTGTTGACCCTGCCCGGTCGCTCTGACGCCGAGGCCGAGCAGCTGATGGACGCCCTGGCCGCGACCGATCCGTCGTGGAAGGAATGACGTGGACGCCGTCGCGAGGAGCTCGCGGGGTGCCCGACAGGTCAAACCATCGGGCAAGTACCGGTGAAGAGACCACCGCCGAGCAAGGCCACAGGATCACGCAGCTGGAAGTCCGTACCGAGATTGACCGGGAGTTGATCGCCCAACTGCAAACCGATGGGTTGCTAGCCATGAAGCATGCAGGCGCACTTGGAGGAGGCGCTGCGTTCTGCTCGCCTGATCGGCACTGCCATGGGCATCGTGATGGCGGACCAGAAGCTCACCGAGGCCGACGCGTTCACGATCCTGAAGAAGGCCAGCCAACGCGCCAATCGCAAGCTGCGGGTCCTCGCCGCGGAGCCAGTGCGTACCGGCGATCTGAGTGGGCGTGCCCCCGGAGCAACCAACTCTCGGGCTGCGTTGGCTGATCTGAACCTCTCCCCCACGCGCTCACTCGGCTGTTTTGAGCCCATCAGGGTGCCCTGGTCCTATCCGACGTCGCGCCCCGATGAAGGCAGTACGTGTGCGACCCCCCCCGAGCACACGACCGGCCACGATGGGGCTGGGTTGAGTCCGATCTCGGGCGCAACTCGCCGACGTCCGACCCACGACGCTCCACTGTGAGTGGCCGCCGGGATGGCAGGGTGCCTGGATGAGCGCCGGGGCGGACAGGGTCAGGAGCATCCCCATATGACCGTGGCTGTCCGTCAGGGATCGTTTCCCCGCGAGGTCCGCGATTAAGTCTCAGCTGGCCCTTGAGTCTCCGTCGAGGCTTGCGATCGCGCCCGCAATTTATGCGACGACGACAACGATGTTTCCCAACTTTTGTCCGGTGGCGGCGTATCTGTGCGCCTCGACCATCTGCTCGAGTGGGAAGCGCCGGTCGATGACCGGGTGCAGCGGTCCCGCTTCGACCAAGCCTCGCAGGTAGGCCAGGTCCTCGCTCGTTCCACTCGATGCCCCGAGCACGACCCGCTTCGTGCTCCCCCTCGACGCCCACTTGGCGCGAACGATCTGCGAGAAGCCCGGATTGGCCATGAGTAGGCATCCCTTCTCGGTCAGCAACCTCACCATGCGGCCAGACGGTGTGTTGCGGACTACGTCGAAGATGACGTCGTAGGTCTCAGGCCTGTCGATGAAGTCCTCCTGGGAGCAGTCGATGACCCGATCCGCACCGATCGTGCGCAGCATCTCCATCTTCTGCGCACTGTCCACGGCGGTCACGTGAGCCCCGAGGACCTTGGCGAGTTGGACCGCGAACGTGCCGAAACTCCCTCCCGCCCCGTTGATCAGGACCCTCTGTCCGCTGCGGACGTTCGCCTTCCGCAGGAACTGCAAGGCCTCGCCTCCCCCGTAGGGTACGGCCGCAGCCTCCTGGTAGCTCAGGTTCGCCGGCATCGTGGTGATCGCTCCGGTCTGGGGGTTCTCGCGAAGGCAGATGTAGTCCGCGTAGGCGCCCAAACCGATGCCTGTCGCTGCGAAGACGCGGTCGCCCTTCCTGAGCGACCTGACATCTTTGCCTACCGACTCGACGTCTCCCGCTAGTTCCTGCCCGAGGACGGGTTGCCTTGGTCTGCGAATGCCGAACGACAGCCGAATGGGCAGCCAGATCCACAGGGCGAAGTCAAATCTCCGCAGCTCGCAATCGGCCGCGCTGACCGTCGTGGCGCGGATTCGAACCAGCACCTCGTTGTCCTTCGGAACCGGCTTCGGCACGTCTTTGAGTCGAAGAACATCCGGTGCTCCGTAGTCTGTGCACACTATTGCTCTCATCGGTCTCCGGCCCGTGCGTTCGCGGTGGCCCGAATCCGTCCGCTCACCGTCAGGCGGGGCAGCTGTCGGGCGCTATCCGCAGTCAGGAGATGTGACCCGATATCCACGATGGCTCATTCACCGTTGTCCATGACGATGATGACCTTGCCTTGAGCGTGCCCCTGGTCCAGATACCGAAAGGCCTCAGCGGTCTCTCTCAGCGGAAACGACCGGTCGATGACAGGAGTGACCCGTCCGGCCCCGACTAGCTCCTTGAG
>JBAVKY010000364.1:0-2052 GCA_049688555.1 Propionicimonas sp. | reverse complement strand
TTACTCAGACTGGTCATCGACTCACTCTCAGGTCAGCCAGACCCCAACCGTGTGGTCTGATCAATACCCCGATCTGCGACACGATCCCTGACGAAAGACGAGGGCGGCGTGCATGCGGGCGTAGCGGAAGTAACTCTCCTGCCGCCAGCGGGATCCCATCCGGTACAGCACCTCCTCTGTGTGTCGGCAACGCTCGAAAACTGAACGCTTTCGACGGTGAAAAGTGAACACTCAACGACGATCGGAGAGTGATCACTTTGGAAGACTGGGCACTGATCAGGAGGCTTGCCGCGGAGGGTGTGCCGAACGCGCGGATCGCGGCGAGGTTGGGGATCTCGCGGACGACGGTGGTGAAGGCGGTCGCTTCTGACGCGCCACCAAGGTATGTCCGGAGGCCGATCGGGACGTCGTTCGCGGTGTTCGAGCCGAGGGTGCGAGCGTTGTTGGCTGAGCATCCGGATCTGCCGGCGTCGGTGATCGCGGAGCGGGTCGGCTGGACCGGGTCGATGACCTGGTTCCGGGAGAACGTGGCCCAGCTACGGCCGGAGCACCGGCCGGTGGATCCGGCGGATCGGCTGACCTGGGAGGCTGGGGACGCGGCTCAGTGTGACTTGTGGTTCCCGCCGAAGAAGATCCCGTTGGAGAACGGCACGAGCACCTTGTTGCCGGTGCTGGTGATGACGGCGGCCCACTCCAGGTTCGTGCTGGGCCGGATGATCCCGACTCGGGCCACCCAAGACCTGCTGCTGGGCATGTGGCAGCTGCTGCAGCTTCTCGGCAGGGTGCCCAGGCGTCTGATTTGGGACAACGAGCGGGGCCTCGGTCGTGGCCCGCACCGCTCCGAAGGGGTGCCGGCGTTCATGGGCACACTGGCCACCCGGCTGGTCCTGCTCCGCCCCCGTGACCCCGAATCCAAGGGGATCGTGGAACGCAAGAACGGCTGGTTCGAGACCTCGTTCATGCCGGACCGTAGCTTCGCTTCACCGCAGGATTTCAACGACCAGTTCAGCGATTGGCTGGCCACGGCGAACCAGCGGGTGGTGCGCACCACCAAAGCCAAGCCTGCCGACCTGCTCCAGGCGGACCGGGCTGCGATGCTGCCACTGCCACCGGTGCCGCCGGTGGTGGGCTGGCGCAACCAGGTTCGGCTCGGCCGGGACTACTACGTCAGGGTCGCGAGCAACGACTACTCCGTCGACCCGACCTGGATCGGCCGCATGGTCGACACCTATGCCGACCTCGAACGGGTCCAGGTCCGCCTGGAGGGCCGGCTGGTCGCTGAGCATCCCCGGGTATGGGCCCGTGGTCTCACCATCACCGACACCGCCCACGTCACGACCGCCGCCCGGTTGCGGCAAGAGTTCCAGCAGCCCCGCACCCAAGCCGCCGGCGACGACCTGGTCAGGGACCTCGCCGACTACGACCGTGCGTTCGGCCTGACCGGTGAAGGAGTCGCATCATGACCGCCAAGACCACCGATGCCGCCAAGCAGCTCACCTACCTGTCCGGGGCACTCAAAGCACCCCGGATCCTGGAGTCCGCGACGAGGCTGGCCGATCAGGCCCGGGCTGCCGGCTGGTCGTTCGAGGACTACCTGGCCGCCGTCCTCGAACGCGAAGTGTCAGCCCGCAACGCCTCCGGCGCCGAGCTCCGGATCAGGGCTGCCGGGTTCGGCGCCCGCAAAACGCTGGAGGACTTCGACTTCGATACCCAACCCGCCGCACGGAACCAAGTCGCCGCACTCGCCTCCGGCGGGTTCCTCACCGAAGCCCGCAACGTCGTCCTCCTCGGCCCGCCCGGAACCGGCAAAACCCACCTCGCCATCGCCCTGGGCATCCAAGCCTGCCGCCACGGCCACCGGGCCCTGTTCGCCACCGCCACCGACTGGGTCACCCGCCTGTCCGACGCCCACCGCGCCGGCCGGCTTCCCGCCGAACTGGTCAAGCTCCGCCGCTACGGGCTCATCATCATCGACGAAGTCGGCTACCTACCCTTCGAACAAGACGCCGCGAACCTGTTCTTCCAACTCGTCAGCTCCCGCTACGAACACGC
>JBAVKY010000363.1:0-22180 GCA_049688555.1 Propionicimonas sp. | reverse complement strand
GCCGACACCGGAACGACACCTGGCTCCGCAGGCGGCACCCCGGGCTCCGCGGCCGACACCGGAACGACACCGGGCTCCGCAGGCGGCACCCCGGGCTCTGGCGGCGCCTCGCCGGGGTCGAGGATGGTCGCCATCACCGCGCCGACCTGGAGGGTCTCGCCCAGGACGGTCTTCAGCTGGCCGACCACGCCGTCGTACCAGATCTCGACGTCGATGGCGGCCTTGGAGGTGTCGACGACAGCCACGACCTGACCCTTGTGGACCTCGTCGCCCGGCTTGACCAGCCATTCGATGAGCTTGCCCTCGTCCATGTCGGCGCCGAGGGATGGCAGGGTGAACTCACGCACCGCACACCTCCTTCACGGCCGCGACGATCGCCTCGACCGAAGGCAGGGCGGCGTCCTCGAGGTGCTTGGCGTACGGGATCGGCACCTCCGCGCCGCAGACCCGCCGCGGGGCGGCGTCCAGGTCGTAGAGGCACTCCTCCGCGATCCCGGCGATCACCTCGCCGGCCAGGCTGCCGCTCTTCCAGCCCTCGTCCACCACCACCACGCGGTGGGTGCGGCCGACGCTGGCCGCGATGGCTTCCCGGTCGAGGGGACGCAGGACGCGCAAGTCCAGCACTTCGGCGTCGACGCCCTGCGCGGCCAGCACGTCGGCGGCGGCCAGCGCCTTCGGCAGACTCCCCCCGTACGTCACGATGCTGATGTCGCTCCCGGGTCGCCGCACGACGGCGTGGGTGAGGTCGCACTCCCACGACTCGACCTCGTCCTCGGTGTTGTACAGCTGGACGTGTTCGAAGATCACCACCGGGTCCGGTTCCGCGAGAGCCACGGGCAGCATGCCGCGGGCGTCAGCGACGGTGGCGGGGGCGACCACCCGCAGACCCGGGACGTGGGCGTACCAGTTCTCGAGGCTGTGCGAGTGCTGCGCGGCCAGTTGACGCCCGGCCCCGGTCGGCATCCGCAACACGATGGGGACGCTGACCTGACCGCCGGACATGTGCCGGTACACCGCTGCCATGTTCACGATCTGGTCCAGCGCCAGCAGGCTGAAGTTCACCGTCATGACCTCGACCACCGGACGCATCCCGCCCAGCGCCGCCCCCACCCCGGCCCCGACGAAACCCAGCTCCGACAAGGGGGTGTCCCTGATCCGCTCGGGTCCGAACTCGTCGTAGAAGCCCTTGGACACGGCGTAGCTGCCGCCGTAGCGCCCGACATCCTCACCCATCAAGAACACGCGCGGATCGCTGGTCAACGCCTCGTGCAGCGCCGTCCGGACCGCCTCGCGGTACGACATCCTCATCGCGCGCCCCCTCCCTCACCCAGCGGCGCGACCACGGGAGCGACCACGTCGGTGAGCAGGTCCTCGACCGGCTCCCAGGCCGAAGCCTCGGCGAACGCCACGGCGTCTGCGACCTCGGCCTCGGCGGCCGAGTCCAGGGCTGCGTACGCGGCATCGTCGAGGACACCGGCGGCGCGCAACTGCCCGGCCAGGGCCGGGATCGGGTCGCGTTGCTTCCACCCCTCCACCTCGGCGGGGTCCCGGTACAGGTCGGGGTCGAACATGGAATGCGCCCGGAACCGGTAGGTGCGCAGCTCCAGAAACGCCGGTCCACCCCCGTCCCGGACGCCGGCCAGTGCCGCGACCGCCGCCGAGTGGACGGCGAGCGCGTCCATGCCATCGGCGCTGGAAGCCGGCACGCCGTACGCGGCCGCCTTGGCGCGGAGGTCGGTCTGGGACTGGGCCCGGGCTAGCGCCGTCCCCATCGCGTACAGGTTGTTCTCGCACACGAACAGCACCGGAAGCCGCCAGAGCGCGGCGAGGTTCAGCGACTCATGGAAAGCGCCCTCGGCCATCGCCCCGTCGCCGAAGAAGCACACCGTCACGGCCTCGCGGTGCTGCATCGAGTCAGCCAGGGCCAAGCCGACCGCCAGCGGCAGCCCGCTGCCGACGATCGCCGTCCCGCCGTAGAACCGCCGCGAGGCGTCGATCAGGTGCATCGACCCGCCCCGGCCATGGGCGCAGCCGGTCACCTTGCCGAACATCTCGGCCATGATCGCCGTCATTCCGACGCCGCGGAGGAGCGCGTGGCCGTGCTCGCGGTAGGTGGCGACCACGTTGTCCTGCGACCCGAGGGCGGCAAGGACGCCGGTCGCGCACGCCTCCTCACCGATGTAGAGGTGCAGGAAGCCACGAATCTTGGTGGCGCCGTACAGTTCGGCGCACTTCTCTTCCAGGCGGCGCACCCGCAGCATGTCCCCCAGCAGCCGGACTCCGAGCCCGGCCTCCGCGACCGGTTGGGCCATCAGGCACCACCTTCCAACGTCGAGGTATCACCTTCGGGGAGGCCCAACTCGCGGGCCTTCAGGAGCCGCCGCATGATCTTTCCGCTGCGCGTCCTGGGCAGGGTGTCCAGGAAGGCGATCTCCTTGGGCGCCACCGCCGCCCCCAACTTGCGGCGGGCATGGCCGAGGATGTCCAGCCGGAGCGCCTCGTCCGGAACGAAGCCCTGCTTGAGCGACACGAACGCCTTCACCACCTCGCCGACCACCTCGTCGGGTCTCCCGATGACGCCGGCCTCAGCGACCGCGGGGTGCTCCATCAAGACGCTCTCGACCTCAAACGGGCCGATCAGGTGCCCGGCGGACTTGATCACGTCATCGGCCCGGCCCACGAACCAGAAGTAGCCGTCGGCGTCCCGCTCGGCCACGTCGCCGGTCAGGTACCACTCGCCGCTGAAGCACCGCGCATAGCGCTCGGGGTTGTTCAGATAGCCGCGGAACATCGACGGCCATCCCCTGCGCAGCGCAAGCTCGCCCTCGGTCCCGTCCGGCAGCAGGGTGACCCCGTCGTCCCCTCGCTGGACGATGGCGGCCTCGACGCCGGGCAACGGGCGTCCCATCGAGCCGGGCTTGATGTCGAAGGCCGGGGTGTTGGCGATCATGATCCCGCCGGTCTCCGTCTGCCACCAATTGTCGTGGATCGGCAGGCCGAGCACTTCCTGGCCCCACCAGACCGCCTCGGGGTTGAGCGGCTCACCGACGCTGGCGATAAACCGAAGGTCCGGACGCGTCCCGGCTGCGGCCAGCGCCGAGCCGGCCTTCATCAGCATCCGGATGGCCGTCGGGGCGGTGTACCAGACCGTCACCCGCTGTTCGCTGAGGATCCGGTACCACCGCACAGCGTCGAAGTCGGCCTCGTCAACGATCGAGGTCACCCCATGCAGCAGCGGGGCGATGATCCCGTAGGACGTTCCCGTCACCCAGCCCGGGTCAGCGGTGCACCAGAACACGTCGTCAGGGTGCAGGTCGAGGGCGTGGCGTCCGGTCACCCAGTGAGTGACGACAGCCTCGTGGACGTGCATCGCCCCCTTCGGCGCGCCGGTTGTGCCGCTGGTGAAATGCAACAGTGCGAGATCCTCCGGCTGGGTGGCCACGATCGCGAAGTCGTCGGACGCCGCCGCCAGCAGCGCGGTCAGATCCGACGTCCCGGGCGGCAGCGGTTCGTCCGGCTCGTCCTGGACCACCAGGACATGCCTCAGGCTCGGCACCTGCTCGCGGATCCTGGCCACCTTCTTCAGGTACAGCGACGTGGTGGTGACCAGAACGGTGCCCGCCCCGAGGTTCAGCCGGGTGGCGATGGGGTCCGGGCCGAAGGCCGCGAACAGCGGCGAGACGGGCGTCCCGTTCTTGAGGCTGCCAAGCACGGCCAAGTACAGCTCGGGGATCCGTCCGGCCAGCACGAAGACCACGTCGCCACGGCCCACCCCGAGCCCGACCAAGACGTTCGCGAAGCGGTTGCTGAAGGCATCGAGTTCACCGTAGGTCAGCTCCCGGAAACCCTCGCCCGCCAAGAATCGGAAGGCGACGCGGTCACGTCCCAGGCCCTGGGCGTGCCGGGTAACGGCGTTGTAGGCGATGTTGAGCCCACCACCCGGAGATTCGGCCAACTCGGCAAGTGCCGCGGCCCACGAGAACCGGGCGCGTTCGGCGTCGTATTCCGCCAGATTCGGTGGAACCCGAAGCTCGGCCAAGGACTTGCGAATGACCGCTGGACGCACCGCGCACCCCCTGGATTCGCAGCTGCCGGGCCGTTGCCCGATGACCCCATCATCCCGCTTTCACTCTCATCCCGGCAGGGGGTCGGGTGCCCCGATGCCGGGCACGCGCGCGCCCATCCGCGGCGTTGACGGTTTCGCTGTTACCCGTCCGACGCCCCCGGTCACACTCTGGCCGAGATCGTGTCGATCACGTGGGGCCAGGGAATCCGTTCCTGCTCCAGCCGGAGGTCGTTCGCGCGGATGACGCGCAGGACGGCCGCTTCGTCGGGGGTGAGGTACCGGATCTCGCCGCGGAAGGGTGTGGGTTCGGAGACGGCGAGCGCCGAGAAGCGGTCAAGCGTGGCCCGGTCCATCAGCACGCTCTCGGTGTGGGGCAGCACCTGGCGCACCAAGCCGAGGATGCGCAGCCCGTGGGTGTCCAGGTCTCCCCAGTAAAGGATCCGACTGTTGGCGATCCAAGGCACGACGGCGAGTTCAGGTGCAGCCAGGCCTTGAGCATGCACGGCGACGACGCCGGGCAGGTCGGCGAGTGGTGCCATGGAGTCCCGGTTCTCCACCAGCAGCACGCATCCTGCGTTGAGGTCGAGGGTTGCCAGGTCGGCGGTGGCGGCGGTGAAGTCCGGAAGTTCGCCGCCGTCGAGCAGCCTGACGCGGAATCTCCTGGGCTCGGCTCGAAGCCCAAGGTCCGCCGATCCAGTCAGTGCTGCGACGAGGCGGCGGACGAGGTCCGTGTGCCGTTCGAGCCACTTGGTGTCCACCCCTTCGACGGGGACCTGGCGGGCGAGAACGCCTGATTCAGGGTTGGCGAGGAACCAGTTCACGACGGCGATCAGTCGCGGCAGGTTGTCGAGGCTGAGCCGGCCGAGTTTGGCTGCGATACCTGGCAGTGCCGCCGGTAGCCCATCATGCTCGGGCCAGGCTCCGCGGAGCAGATCGGCTCGATCGGTGAGGCTCTGCCAGGCGCGAGCCTGGCCCGCGACGGCGGCGACAGCGCTCGGTGAGCGGAGAGTGATGCGGACGGGAAGGCGTTGCTCCCCGAACCCTCGCCAGCGGCGCAGCGCCCACTCGACATCAACCCCGCGGGGCGCGGCACGTTCGAACTCGGCCCAGGACTGCACCCAGGCGGCCGCACGGGCGGGGCCCTTCGCCACGATCGACTCACTGGGTGGGTCGGTAGGGAAACGCAGCGTCAGATCCGGCTCCGAGTCGGTGCGGGCGTGCGCCAGCCAGGTGCGGTGGCCGGCGGCGAACTTCCGTTGCGCCCAGTCGGCCAAGTCGGTTGGAAACCTCACAGGAGTGTTTCCTGAGGCTGGTCGGTCGGCTCGGGGCCGGGATGGTGTGTGGGGTGGCCGAAGTCGAGGTATTCCAGCCGCGATCCGTGCCCCGACTCGTTGAGCACCACCGCGGCGCCGCCGACGTAGTCCTCCAGGGTTTGGAGCATCTTCAGCGGGGTGGCGAGCAGCAACTGGAAGCCGAATTGTTGGAAGACTTCCAGCCCGGCCTTCGTGAAGGCGGGGTCGGTCTTGTCGAAGGCTTCGTCAAGCACCACCAGGCCGTAGGACGGCGTTTGGGCGCCGTCTCGCGCGAGTTGGTAGCGCAAGGCTGCGGCGAGGCAGAAGATGACCAGCTTCTGGCGCTCGCCGCCGGAAAGGCCACCGGCGCCGATGAAGAAGTCGACTGCCCGTCCGTCGTCGTCCCTTACTTCGGCGACGAATTTCACATGCTGACGGGTGTCGAGGCACTGTTGCCGCCAGCGTTGGTCCACCGGTTCGGCGGAGGCGAGCCGCTGAAGCAGCTTCTTCATGCGCTCGAACCGCTGCTCGGCCTGCACTCTGGCCTCCTCGTCGCTGCCCGCCCCGATGGTTTCGGAGAGGGTGCCGCCGGCGATCAGGGACAGTGTCTGCAGGAACTCGGTGACGTCGGGGAGTCTTCGGTCGTCGACTCGGACGTGGAGGTGGCGACCTGGCGAGTACTCGGTGAGTCGCAGTGAGGCGTTGATCGGGTCGACGCGTTCTCTGACTTCTCGTCGGGCGTTGCGCAGCCGGGTGGACAGGATGCCGATGTTGTTCTGCGACTGGGTGCGCAGCAGGGTGAAGAACCGATCTTCGAATTCGGGCAGCCGGTCGGCTTCGAGCAGGTCGAGGCGTCCCAGGAAGTCGGGCAGGAACTCGATGTTGACGGCCCAGTCCTGCGCGGGAATCGGCCAGTCCGCCTTGTAGGCCTGCATGATCCGCTCGGCGCGGTTGGCTGCTCTATTGGCCCTGGCGATGATCTCGTGTCGCGCTTCGGCGAGTTGCTGGCGGGCAAGCACTTCGGCCTTGTCCCGTGAGGGGCCGAGTTTCGCCAACCGGTCGATGACGGCCACGCGTGTCTCGGCCGGCGGCTCGATGGCGGTGGCGAGTTCACCGTGCCAGTCGGCCAGGTTCGCCCGCAGGGTGTCCGCCTTCGCCATGGCGGTTCGCAGCAGGCCGAACACGTCGTCGCGTCGGGTTCGGGCCGCACCGAGCGCGTCCTCGGCGAGGGCGAGTTGGTGCTTCGCTTCGGCCAGGCCGGTGGCGCTGGCCAGCAGGGCCTCGAACTGGCCGGTGAGCGTTGCGAGATCCGCCTGCCGGGTGTCGAGGTCGAGCTCGTCCCAGGTGAGTTCGAGCAGTCGGTCAAGGGCGTTGGCGCGGCGGAGTCGTTCGGCTCGGTGTGTGTCAGCCCGGTCGCGCACCTGCTCGGCTGCGCGCAGGTCGCTGTGGGCTTGGGCGAGCGATTCTTCGAGAAGGTGCCGCTTGGCGTCGGTCGAGGTTCCCAGGACCCAGGTCGTTTGGTCGTCGATGCGGGAGCGGTCGTCCTTTTCGTGTCGCGTGCTGGAGTGTTTCACTTGGCCGGCCACGGTGGCGCCGCGGGGCACGGCGCGCAGCTCGGAGACCTTGTCGACGCAGCGGTAGTCGAAGCGGCGAACCAGTTCGGCCTTGATCCAGCCCGACGCTTCGGCGTCGGTGATCCGAAGCTTGGCGACCAACGAGCGGGGGTCTTCGAGGGTCCCCGCCTCGACTGTTCCGGGTGGAATCCGTTCGTAGACCAGGCGGGTGCCCAGGTGAGTTCGCTCGACGAACTCGGAGACGTGGGGGTAGAGGTCGTCGGGCACCAGCAAGGTGCGAGCGAAGGAACGCAGCACCCGCTCGATGGCGCCTCGCCAGCGGCTCTCCTCGGGGCGGACGTCGATCAGCTCGCCGGCGAAAGGAAGGCGTTCCCGTGGCATTTCGGCCGATTCCAGCAGCAGGCGGCGCACCTCCAGAAGGCGCTCGTCAAGATTGGACTTCTGGCGGGCCAAAGCGGTGAGTTGGGCGTCGAGGGCTTCAACCCTGCGGCGCCCCTGGGCCGCCTGGTCGGCCAGGTCGTAGCGTTCCTGCCGGGATTGGCCGGATTCGTCGAGTACGGCGCGCGCGGCTTGGGCTTGTGCTCGGAACTGCAGGAAGCCGGTCGCGGTGTTCGGCAGGGTCAGCCCGAGTTCGGTGCAGCGCGCCTCCCAGTGGGTTCGGTTGCGCGTGGCCTTGGCCACGGTGTCGCGTTGCCGCTCGATGGCTCGCTCAAGGTCGTGGATTTCCCGTCCACCCAGGCCGTCCAATGCGGAGCGGGAAAGGTCGCGTGCCGTTTCCCGACTGCTGACGTCGTGGTCGGCCCGGCTGAGTTCTTCGGCGAGTGCGGAGCGCTTCTCCTCGACGGCGTGCAGTTCGCTGGTCGCCGCGTCGACGTTGAGTTCGACCACGACGGTTCTCAGGTGGGTTTCCTGATCGGCCAGTTGTCGGCCTCGCCGCGTGTGTTCGGCGAAGTCGGCCTCGATGCCGCGCAGCGGATCGAGCAGGTCGACCTGGCGGCGAGCGTCGACCACGCTGCTGTGCGCCTGGGACAGCTCCTGGAATTGGGTCACGGCGTCGTCGGCCAGCCCGAACGCGTCCGGTTCGTCCAGCATGAAGTCGCGCAGCAGAGTGTCGAGGCTGGTCAGGTTCTTGGCCGACTGGGTCTTGTGCAGCAGCCTTTGCGCCTGGTCGGAGGCCAGGCCGAGGCGTCGTTGCAGCCGGGCGGCGAAGCCCGCGTAGGTCGGATGGGTCGACCAGGTCGGGTGCGCTGCCCGAAGTTGGCGGGTGTTGATCCCGTTCTCGACGAAGGGTGCGAGTTCCAGCAGGTCGATCTGGCCGTCGGTCACCACGAACAGTGAACTCAGGTCGTTGGAGGCGTTGGTTCCACGTGGGAGGTGGAGCAGGCGGACCAGGCCGGTGCGCGTGCCGATGCCGTTGTTGAAGGTCAGGGCGATCCCGCTCCAGGTGGCTTCGGTGCGCAGGTAGGCGGCGGCGACCTCGCCGGTGGCGTCGTCAGCTTCGCGCTTATAGGCACCGCGCACGTAGGAGACCAGGCTGCGGTGCCGGTCGGCGGCGCCGCCCTCCTGCGCGGCGGCGTTGAAGGACAGCCACTTCGGCTGCACGAGCACCGAAGCGAGGGCGTCGAGCAGGGAGGACTTGCCTGATCCCGAGGGGCCGGTGACGAGGAGCCCTTCGCGAGGCACGGGGAGGGTGAAGGCGCCGTTGAAGGTGCCCCAGTTGACGAGTTGGATGAGTTCCAATCGGTGCTGGCCGAGGTTCACGGTTCCTCCACCTCGTCGGGGGTGTGCTGGTCGCCCTCGGCCATCCGACGGAGTTCCGCGGCTACCGCGCGGACGACGTCGGCGTCGAAGACCAGTCCCAGGACCGGGGAGATTTCGAAGCGGTTCTCCTCGCTGGTCGTGCGCAGGATGGAGTTGTCCTTCAGTTTGCTCACCGACGCGTTGATGCGTTTGGCGAAAAGGGAGAGGTTCGTGTCGTCGGTGGCGCGGAACGCCTCGCAGTGCTCGTCGATCTCGTCTCGTCCGACGAAGGCACGCGCGCCGGAGGCCCGCAGCAGTCGCTCCCTGAGGAAGAGCAGCAGCACGGTGTCGATGAAGGTGAGCGGCATGCTCCGGATCGTCCGGGGGAGGTCGACTTCCTCGTCGGTCATCGGTCGAACGAAAGCGACTCCCGTTTCCTGGTCGAACACCAGATCCAGGAACAGATCGCCAAGTCGTTCCCGGATGAGGTCCTCTTCGGCCACCAGGACCGGCCACAGGTTGGGATGCAGCATGCGGGCGAGGTACGGCCCCTGAAGGAGACCCACCAGCACTCGACGGGTCAATACCGGAAGTCGGCCACGATCCGAGGCAGTCAGAATGTGTCGGTCGTCAGCCTTGAGTTCCGCCGCGGGCACCGGCGGCAGAACGTCGGGGTGGACTCGCCGCGGGGCTGGTGTCATCCGGCCACCTTCCATTCCGGGGGTATCTCGGTGAAAAGGTAGCGGCGCACCCTGACAGAACGTGGACGCTGCCGCGCACTCACCCAGCTCAGGGTTTCGCTCCCGGACGCCCGCGAGCCTACCGAATGCGCCAACACGAGGAACCCCACGATAGAGGCCAGCCCCTGGGTGGCAGGGTGCTGGGCGAGCACGTCGCCGACAGTGGCGATCGGCTGGCGCCGGAGGGTGTCGACCACCGCGGCACGCAGTTCGGCGAAGTCGATCTCGCTCTCGCGCACCTGCCTGCGCAGGGCCTCAAGGTCGAGCACTCCGCTGGCCTGCTCGGCGACGGGCGCGACGGTCCTGGCGTCGGCGGGGTTGCGGAGTTTCCAGGTACCCAGCGAGGACATCGGGAAGGAGCTGGTACCCAGAGCGTGGACCAGAGGGGTGAGCGGTCGGGTATGGCTGACAGCCTGCAGCGCGACCGCCTTGGCGGCGTCGAGCGCTCCGGCCAGTCGGCGGTGCTCCCGGTATTCGCGGGTTTCGACGAATCGGCGAAGGCTGCGGGAGAAGCCGGTCATCACGGCTCGCACCTGGGTGCTCTCCGATTGGAGGGTGGTCAACAGGTGGCGCAGCAGGAACGCCTCCTGTTGCGTGAGCGCGTCAGCGAAGTCGCGATTGAGCACGGAGTCGACCGCTTCGTCCAGCGCGCCGGCCACCTCGGGGTTGAGGACCAGCGCGAAGAAGGCGGAGAAGGTTCGTCCCGCATCGGATTCCTCGATCAGGTCAACGCCGGAGAAGACCTCGGCCAGCACGTCGCCGCGTGCGCCTGCCTGCTTGATGATCTGTTCGCGGAGCTCCCGGTTGAGCTTCTCGAAGTCAGCGCCCACCCGGGCGAAGTCGCCGGGGATCTCGCCGGCCAGGCGCAGGACTTCCGCGACTCGTTCCAGTGCGATGTCGTCCGGCAGCGGTTCGAAACGGCCCTCCGCCACGGCGGCGATTTCCGCATCGAGCCGTTCCCGTTCCCGGTGGAGGGCGTCCAAGCGGGAATCCTTGCCCGGGTCCGTCAGGCGGGCCAGCCGTTCCAGCATGTCGACGACGTTGCTCAGCCGTGACGAGGTGACGGCCGACCGGGGCGTGTTCAGCCCTGCCACGAAACGGACGGCCTGCTGCGCCGAAGGCGACAGCTCCACGGTCTCCTCGCGTCCCTCACCGGGCCGCCGGACGACCAGTCCTTGCCGCACCCACTCCCCCAGGTACTCCTGGGCGGACCTGGGCAGGTCGAAGCCGGCGCCGCGAAGCTCGGCCAGGTCTTCGCTGAGTTGTTCCATGAACTCGTGCGCGGGTTTCACGCGTTGCGTCCCGCCGAGGTGCTCGTGGAGGATCGCGACAATGGCCGGCATATTATCGGCGCGCAGGAGTTGGGAGGCCGGGTCGTCGTGGATTCTGCGCAGCGCGGACGCCAGTGGCACGACCGATCCGTCGACCACACCCACCTCCTCGCGTCCCCCCGTAGCGTAGCCATCGGACCGTGTAGCTGGTCAGGCGTAGCTGTTCGCCGCACAGTGGATCACGATCAGGTCCGGGTCAGCCGACCCGGGTGAAGCAGGGTTGGTGCTGGCGCTACTGCGCGCCACCCCGCAGGATCGCCGTCATCTTCTTCCCTCTGGCCAGCTCGTCGACCAGCTTGTCCAGGTAGCGGATCTGCTGCATCAGTGGGTCTTCGATCTCTTCCACCCGATAGCCGCAGATCACTCCCTTGATCAGGGAAGCGTTCGGGTTGATTCCGGGAGCCTCAGCGAAGAAGGTCTCCAGGTCGACCTCGCTGGCAATGGCTCTTTCCAGGCCGGCGGCGTCGTAGCCGGTGAGCCAGCAGATGAGCTGATCCACTTCTTCCTTGCTGCGGTTCTTCCGCTCCGCCTTGTGCAGGTAGAGCGGGTAGATGCTGGCAAAGCTGGTGGCGAAGATCCGGTGTCGTGTCACGATCTGTCTCCTCCGTCGTCGAATGGCAGGGTACCGGCCAGCCCTGGGCGGAGGCCGGAAGGCTCACGTGTGGAGCATTGGACCACGCCGGGTAGGGCTGCCCTGTCATGGTGCCGAGTTCGTGCGCATCCGCCCATCGCGGCGTCCGGCGCAACTCAGCCTGCCAGGGGTTGGCTGTCGGTGCTGCACAGCAGGGTCGAGGTGCCGTCGTGTCGTGGGACCACGGTGACGCGCTCTGCGATGCGCTGCTTCATCTCCGCCACGTGGCTGACGACGCCGACGGATCGGCCGCCGTCCCGCAGCGCTGACAGTTGGTCCATGACGGCGTCCAGGGTTTCGGCGTCGAGGGAGCCGAAACCCTCGTCGACGAAGAGCGTGTGCAGTTCGATGCCGCCCACCTCGGACGTGACGGCGTCGGCGAGCCCGAGGGCCAGGGCGAGGGACGCCATGAACGTCTCGCCACCGGAGAGGGTCTTGGGGTCACGGGCGGTGTCGCGGGCCGTGTGGTCGACGACCTCCAGTCCCAGCCCGAGCTTTCTGCTGCGGCCCTCCTTCTCGTCGGTCCGCCGCAGTTCGTAACGCCCGCCCGTCATGGCGTCGAGTCGGACGTTCGCCAGGTCGACGACCTCCTCGAAGCGGCGAAGCAGGACGTAGGTCGGCAAGGTGACTTGTTGCAGGTTGCCCTCTCCCGCGTTCGTCAGGTTGGCCATCCGCAGGACCGGCCCGGCCTCCGCGCTGAGCTTCGCGAGGGCCGCGATGTTGCGGGTCAGGTCCTTGGATGCCTGCGTGGCCGCGTTCGCCGTCCCCTCGATGATGCCGCTCGAGCGATGAGCCTCCCGTTGTGCCGCGTCCGACTCCTGTTCGGCGAGACGGGCGGGAACAGGGTCCTCGGGTTCGGCCCCGCCCAGGCCGGCATAGCGCTCGTCCGCCAGGTGGGCGTCTACGGTCGCGACCTCCTTGTGGTAGGCCGTCACCGCCGCCTGAAGCCGTGTCCGCTCCGGATCCGCCAGCATCGCGGCCCGTGCCTCCTCGACGGTGACGAACCCGCGCTCGGCAAGGACCGTGGCGAGCTCGGCCGTGCAACGGTCCCGTTCCACTTCGGCGGCGCCTTCGGCGTTCAACAGCGCCGCGAGTCGCTTCGCGGTGTCCGCCCGGACGGTGAGCGCCTGCTGTCGGGCGCTCATGGTGGCGAAGCCGTCCGCTTGAGAAGTGACTTCGGCCTGATCGGCGGCGAGTTGCCGCTCAGCCTCGTCCAACCCGCCGCTTCGGGCGGCGAGAGCTGCCTCGGCGTCACGGAGAACACGCTCGGCGGCATCCGCCTGCTCCGAGATCGCCGCGATCTGCTGGCGAAGCACGACGACGTCCCGGGTTGCCTGCTTTGCTCCCTCTTGGCGTTTCGTGGCCGCGACGTGACCGGCCTCGGCCTCGGCGAGGCTCAGCCCTTCGGTCAGCAGAGCCTGCCCGGCCAGCTGGTCGACTGTCTTGTCGCTTCGGTACCGGGATTCCTCCGCCTTGCGGGCAGCCTCGTCCCTGGCGTCGGCCAAGGCTTGCACCTGGTCGCGCCCGACGAAGCCGTCGGGCTTGATCGCCGGGGCCGGGTGGACCTCGGAGCCGCACACCACGCAGGGTGCGCCGTCGAGCAGTTCGCCGGCCAGTTCGCCGGCCAGCGCGCCGAGCCAGGCGTTCCGCGCTTCGCTGTGCCGCAGTTCGGCGTCTTGGTGTTCCTTGCTCACCTTGAGTTCGACCGCCCGGGCCTCGGCAAGCTGGCTGGTCAACCGCTCGACCTGCCCAGCGGCGTCGTGGCGGCGCGTGACCCCCGCTAGATCCTCGATGGCCGATGCCAACGTTGCCGCCACCTCGTCACGCGCAACGAGTCGCTCGGCCAGCGTGACGGCTTCGGCACGGGAGACCGCGACCTGTCCGCGGCCCGTTGCGATGCGGCTGTCTTCCTGGTGCAGGGCTTGACGCTCCCGGGCCGCGGCCGCCGATCGTCCCGCCAGGCCCTTCTCAAGAGCGACCAGTCGATCGAGCAATCCCGCGGCAAGGCGAGCGGACTCCTCGTGAGAACGGAGTTCGTCCGTCGTCGGGTCCCCGTCGATCAGGTCGGCGTCAGCCCCAAGCAGGGCGTGTGTGAACGCGTCCTGCCTGGCGCGACGAGCGACCTGAAGAGCCATGGCCGCGTGGCCGGTGTTGGTGATCGGACGCCGCACGTGATCGGCCCGTTCGGCCGCGGCCAGAAGCCCCTCGTCCAGTTCGACCTCGGCCTCGCGTTCCTGCAGCTCTCGTCGACGGCGGCCGAGGGCGGTGAGTTCAGTGATGAGCCGATTTCGGGTCTCGAGCGAACGAAGGGTCTCCGCGGCCGCCTGGTGTTTGGTGCGCGCGGCATCGGCCGCCGCCCGGGACTGAGCGAGCTGGGCTGCCAGGACTTCGGAGCGCTGCCGCGCCCCGTCGAGCAGGGCATCGAGATCCATGGTGTCGCGGGCCTTGTCGAAGGCCACCTGCTCGGCGATTGGCTCCGCCGCGGTCGACGCGTCGTCGTACCAGGCCACCTGGCAGTAGTTGTTGGCGACGTCGAACACACTCTGGCGGGCGAGTTCCTCTTTCTTGCGGTGCTCCAGCGCAAGGTCGGCCAGCTTCTTGGCGAAGCGCTCGTAGAACTCGGTGCCGAAGATGTCCTGCAGCACATCGCGGCGGTCTTCGGGTTTGGCGCGCAGGAAGGTCGCGAAGTGCCCCTGCGGCAGCATGACCGTCTGGGTGAACTGGCTCTTGGTCAGCCCGATCGCCTGCTGCAGTTCTTCGCTGGCCTCGGCGATGTTGGTGCTGACCGGTGCCCCTTCCAGGTCGTCAGGCGAGGCCAGCTTCCACAACTTCATCGTGGCCCGGCTGGTCGTCGTGCCCTCCCCGCGGAGCTTGGGACGCTCGAACTCGGGAGTGCGACGGATCCGCAGGAGTCCTCGGCTGGAGTCGATGACCAGGTCGACGAACGGCTCCCCGTCCCGTTTGAGCAGGGTCGACACGATCCGTGCCTTGCTCGAATCGGCGCCGGCCACGTCGCCGTACAGGGCGAACACGATCGCATCCAGGATGGTGGTCTTGCCCGAACCCGTGGGGCCCTCGAGCAGGAACAGGCCGCCCTGGCCGATCTCGCGGAAGTCGATGACGTGGTGGTCGGTGAACGGGCCGATGCCCTGGAACTCCAGCTTGATGATCTCCATTACCGGCTCCGCTCCCCGGCCAAAACGGCCTCGTAGGCCCGTTGCAGCACGAACTGCTCCCGCTCGTCCGGCGGCCGGTTACTGACCTGTTCGACGAACTCGCCGATCGCCACGAGCGGATCGGCGACTTCAGGCCGGGGACCGGGTAATCGGCTAACCCCGCCGTTCGGCTCGAAATGCACCTCCAGCGCGTGCGGGAAAGCGCGCTTGATGGTGGAGGCCAGGTCGTTCGGGCGGTGATCCCCGGTCACGATGACCCGCACCCAGTCGTCCCGCTGGGACTGGAAACGCGTCCCCAGCACCTCGCCAAGGTCGCCGCGAACCTCCGACAACCGACGCGTCACCGGTGCCTCCACCAACTCAGCTGTGGTCACGGCACCATCGGCGCCGAACTCCACCAACGTGGACGACTTGCGGTGGTGCATCTCCGAGAACGAGAACGCCACCGGCGACCCCGAATATCGCAGCCGCGGCCCGGGACCGTCCTTTGGGCCGACGCGTTGCGGCCCGTGCAGGTGCCCCAGCGCCACATAGTCCAGGGACTCGCCGGCCCCGCCGAACACCGAGTGGGGCACGCTGTCCACACCGCCGACCCGGATGTCACGCTCGGAATCGCACGCTTGACCGCCGACCACGAAACCATGCGCCATGAGGACCGCCGGAATCCGCCGGCCCGACCCGTTTCGCCGCTGGGTGAGATCACGGCGCACCCGGTTCATCACCGCTGTCGTGACCGCCTCGTGCGAACGAGCCAGGGGTTGCCGGACACCGTTCTCGTCGGTCTCACCCAACGCGTAGCGGGTGGTGTCCGGGTCGAGGTAAGGCACCGCGTACACCCACACCGACCCGTCGCCGGTGACGTCCGGGATGACGACCGGGGACGGAGCCTCGACGGGCTTCGAACGGATGCTCAGCCGGTCACGGAACAGCGCCGAACCGAACCCGAGCCGGATGGCGGAGTCGTGATTGCCCGGCGTGATCACGACGCGGGTTAGCGCGGTGAGCCGCAGCAACACCTCCTCGAGCAATTCGACCGACTCAACCGACGGCAGCGCCCTGTCGTACACATCGCCGGCGACGAGCACTGCGGCCACCCGCTCACCGGCCACGGTCTCGACAAGATGATCGAAGTACGCCGCATGGGCCGAGTTCAGGTCTACCCCGTGCAGCGTGCGACCGATATGCCAGTCGGAGGTGTGGAGGATGCGCATGATGGGACTCTAGAAGTCGGCACCGACAGTAATGCGTGCGACACCCAACCACGTAGCGGCGGACGGCCAAGGCGGCGCCGAGCGGACTGGAGCGCTCGCCCGCCCGGCGCCAGCGGATGGACGTGCGGGCTCCCCATTCGGCTCCTCGCGACGGGCTGCAGGGCAGCTTGCGCGTGTCGTGGATGCGCGAGCTTGGCGGCATTCGTTGGGGCAAGTGGAAGGGCGCGTCGGTTGGCCAGTCAGCTATTCAGCTGCCACCCAATAGGTCCAGTTCGGCGGCGCACTCGGCCAGTCGCCAGGCGCAACCCAGCCGGGCTGTGGTTCCCAGCCCGCTGGAGGCAGCGGCCAGCCAGGCGCCGGGTTGAACTGGATTCTTGATGGTTTGGGCGGAATCGGCGGGTGAACCACGCGCACTCCCGGCACCACGGAGCTAAGCACAGTCTGTTGCCGGCCAATTGCGAGGCCCTTCGGGACGTTGGCGGCAATCCATTGGGCATCAAGCTGGCCGGTCTTAGCGGCGTAAAGGACCACGTCGGCTTTCATGTGATTGCCCTTCACGATCACCCGGGCCGCCGTGCATCGACCGACCTCTTCGAGTTGACGGATGATCGGGATGTATTCGGAGCTCATCATCGGTGTCAGCTCGCCGACACGTTGACCATCGATTCGAAGCTCAACCAAGTCCTTTGGTGTTCGGGTCGACAGGTCGCTCACCACATGGAGCGTGGCGTATGCCCACGCTTCGCCCTCGGGTCTGAGCAGCGGGCGAAGTGAGGCCTGGTGGTTCTCCTCCTTACGCGCCTGCAGCGCTGACCCCTGGGGGAGTTGCACGTGTGGTGGATTCGGCGGGAGGTTGGCGGGGACGCACATCCACCACTCGTCGAGCACGATCCGAACGGTGGCCGACAGTACCCTCTTGGTGAGATCGCGACCGCGTCGGTCCGTACCGAGCCAGTCCTCACGTTCGTACGCGTAGATGGTGCAGTCGGTCACGGCGCGAAAGCCTCGCTGTCGAAGGCGCTCGATGATCGGCTGGTAGTAAGGCGCAACCTCCTTGGCCAAGTAGCCGACGTGCTGCCCGCCGGCCACAACCATGACGGCGTTTCGGTCGTGCTTGTTCGACGGTTCAGGCACCAACGCCGCTCTGGTGGTCAGTTCACGGCTCCCCGACCCAAACGGTTTGGGAAAGAGCTTCCGAATCCCTTCCTCGTGGAAGCTCGCGCCGGCAACCTCGGCGTTGGCCCAACGGTTGCGGCTCCAGAGTTCGAGTTCGACCAAGCCTGGCGCACTCACAAGTCCCCCCTTGATCGCGACGTAGGCGTAAAGAGCGCCCGTTTCACACACGCATCACGGTAGCCGCCCCGGTCAGGCCCTGCTCGCGAGTCCTTGGAGTTGCGGCGCTCCACGATCCTCGGCGACCGTACTGTGCGAAGCTCTCGCGCTGGGTGGTCCGGCGTGCCTGGTCGGCCCTTGCTGCCGGCGAGAGCCAAGGCACGCCATCAGCGGTGGCCGGCGACGACATGTCCCCCACGACCGGCACGATCCGTGGGCACCTCACGGCACCTTCCCGAGCGTCCGCAACTGCCACGGTCATTGCGGTGATCTTGCCCCGGCAAGCGAGCTCGTAGGCCCGGCGTTCGGTCTCGTTGCGCCGACTCAGCACAATGTTCTGCTCGGCCAGGCCTCGTGGGGACGCATCGGTCCGCAATGAGGCGCAACAGACCACACCGTGGGGGTGCGATGAGGGTGCTTGCCTCCGAGCGCCCGCAACCCTGCGCTGCCCGGCATTCGACCTGCCCGGTCGTCACAGTTCGGTAAGGATTCGACCCTCCTCCGCGAAAGGTGCCGACCCGCAGACTCGACGACATGAACACACGTCTAGCTCTCGCCACCATCATCCCGGCCACCTTCGCCCTGCTGCTTACCGGCTGCAGCCAGGGAGGCACCACCATGGACAAGCCCGCCGCCCCGGCCAGCGCCATGGAGAAAGAATCGACGCCCGCCGCCATGGAGAAGGGCTCCCCCGAGCCCTCCGCGATGTCTTCGGACTCCATGGCCAAGGACGACGCCATGGAAGGGGCAGGGGCGTACGTCACCCTCGCCGACTACCAGGCCAGCATGGCCGAGCACGCGGGAAGCACCGTCGTCTACTTCTTCCACGCCGGCTGGTGCCCGGACTGCAAGGCAGCCGACTCCGCACTCACCACGCCCGGGGTCACGATCCCGATGGGCGTCACCATCGTCAAGGTCGACTACGACACCGCGACCGACCTGAAGCGCAGGTATGGCGTAACCATGCAGCACACCTTCGTCCAGGTGGACGGCGCAGGCGAGCCGGTCAGGACCTGGGCCGGGAAGACCGTCGACACCATCCTCGTCGACCTCAAGGGCTGATCCGGATGCTGTTCACCGCGCTGGCGTCGTTCGGGGCCGGGCTGCTCACCGTCCTGGCGCCGTGCGTTCTGCCCCTGCTCCCGGTCATCCTCGGCGGCTCGGTGGACGCGCGCGGTGACCGGCGGCGACCGTTCGTGATCGCCGGCAGCCTGGTCGTGTCGCTGGTGGTGTTCACGCTCCTGCTCAAGGCCACGACCATCCTGATCGGGGTCGACCCCCAAGTCTGGACCTACCTCTCCGGCGGCCTGATCCTGCTGCTCGGGATCAGCATGATCTTCCCTGGCCTGTGGCCGAGGATCGCCGCGGCGACCGGCCTCGAGCACGGCTCCCAATCGCTACTGGGCCGGGCCTTCGCCAACAAGAACCGGACCCTGTCGGCCGTCCTAACCGGTGCGGCTCTCGGGCCGGTCTTCAGCAGTTGCAGCCCCACCTACGCCTGGGCCCTCGCCACAGTGCTGCCCGCATCGACGGTGTCCGGCATCATCTATCTGACGCTGTACTGCGCGGGCGTCGGGGTGGCCCTGCTGGCGATCGCACTGGCGGGGCGGACACTGCTGAACCGGCTCGGCTGGGCCAGGGACCCCCGGGGATGGTTCTCCAGAGTGATCGCGGGACTCTTCATCGTTGTCGGGCTGTCGATCATCACCGGCCTGGACAAGACCCTCCAAACCAGACTGGTCGAGGCCGACCCGTTCGGCATCAGCCGGCTGGAGGGAAGCCTGCTGCCCCCCGCCGGAGACAAGCGGTCCGACCGGTCGCCGACACCTGGTTTGGTCCGCGCGGACGCCCCCACACACAGGCTCGGCTAGCGTTCAGTCATGGCCCGCGTCCTGATCGTCGAAGACGACGACACCGTTGCGGAGGTGGTCGCCACCTACCTTGACGCCGCCGGCATGGAGGTTCACCGGTGCGCTGACGGTGGGGCGGCGATCACGGCCGCCGCCTCCCTCGCGCCAGACCTGATCGTCCTAGACGTCATGCTGCCCGTGCTGGACGGGATCGAGGTGCTCCGTCGGCTGCGCCAGCGGGCGATCGTCGCTCCGGTGCTCATGCTCACCGCCCTCGGCGAGGAGGACGACCGGATCCGCGGCCTCGAGGTGGGTGCGGACGACTACCTGACCAAGCCCTTCAGCCCTCGTGAGCTGGTGCTGCGCGTCCAGTCAATCCTCCGCCGGGGTGCCACTCCCGTCCCCGGCGCGCCGCCAACTGAGGGGGCGGACGTCCTGCGGGATGGGAATCTGACCATCGACCTACGAGCCCGCAAGGCATCACTCTCCGGTGGGCCGCTGGCCCTGACGTTGCGCGAGTTCGATCTGCTCGCGCACCTGGTGAGGAACCCCGACCATGCGTTCACCCGCGAACAACTGATGGCCGCCGTCTGGGGATGGGAGTTCGGGGATCCGTCGACGGTGACCGTTCACGTTCGTCGTCTCCGGGAGAAGGTCGAGACCACCCCGCAGGCGCCGACCCGCATCGTCACGGTCTGGGGCCGCGGCTACCGCTGGGAGCCGGCCGGGGACGGGACCGGGTGATGCTGGGCCCGCTGCTCGGCTCGATGGCCATCGCGGCGCTGGTCGGCCTGGTCTTCGGGGTGGGAATCCTGCTCCTCGCCGCTAGGTCGGCCCGCTGGGCGGCCCTAGTGGCCCCGCTCGTAGGCTTGGTGGCGATCCTCGCCGGAGTGTCCGCCGGAGCCCAGCTGATGGTCATCGAGGACGACAGCCGGAACAAGCTGCTCCTGCTCCTGGTCGCCACAGCCCCGGTGGCGCTCGCCACCGGCGTTGTCGTCGCGAACCGGGTCAACAAGATCACCACCCGGGCCGCCCGGGAAGTGGCGGAGGCGAACCGGCTGCGGGAACTCGAGCAGACGCGAATGGAACTCATCTCCTGGCTATCCCACGACCTGCGCACTCCCCTGGCCGGGATCCGGGCGATGAGCGAGGCACTTGAGGACGGCATCGCGCCCGACCCGGCGCGCTACCTGCGCACGATCAGAAGGGAGACCATCCGGACCAGCGAGATGGTGGACGACATGCTCGTCCTCAGCAGGCTGCACGCCGGTAACCCGTTGCGCCGGGAGCCGGTGGCGCTGGACATCCTCGTGGACGACGTGACCGCCGGGTCTGCACAACTGGCCGCGCAGCGGGGGATCCGGCTCTGGGCGACCTCTACCGGGGGCAGCCTGGTCCGCGGGGACTCACGCTTCCTGTCGCGCATGCTGCAGAACCTCGTCGTGAACGCGATCCAGTACAGCCGGGAGGGCAGCGAGGTCAGCGTCGACGTCCGCGCCGCGGCCGACACCGTGACCGTCCGGGTGCTCGACTCGTGCGGCGGCCTAGCGGCCGACGCCTTCGCCCGTGTCTTCGACGCAGGCTGGAAGCAGGACGCGGCGCGCACCCCGACCTCCCACAGCGGCTCCTCCGGAATGGGCATCGGGCTGGCGATCGTGAGGGCCGTGGCGCAGGCACACGGCGGCCAGGTGCGTGCCTCGTCGTGCGACCAGGGCTGCGTGATGGAGGTGGAGCTTCCCCGGCTGCCCGGATCCGGACTGCTGACCTGAAGCCAGTGTCGTTGCGGCGTAAAGGGTCTGGTCTTCGCCACACCGATCAAGGTTTGGTGGTCTCGATCCCGACCACCACCATCCCGGCAGCCTCGACCGGGTCGCGGTCCGCCCACCCGGCCGGCACGTGCCGGCCCACGCTGAAAAGCCTGGTGGGCCCACTGGGAATCGAACCCAGAACCCGCGGATTAAAAGTCCGCTGCTCTGCCGATTGAGCTATAGGCCCGTTGCGACACGTAGCGTACCTGCGTCCGGGGGTCGGCGCACACACGCGACACCAGGGCGACAGGCACACTTGAGGTCGTGAACATTGCGATCTGGGGCATCATCGCCGTTCTGGTGATTGGGACGGCCATCGTCGCGTACGGCTGGTGGTCCGACAGGGTGGCGAATCGCCGGCGCGAGGAAGCCTTGGCGTTGCCTCCGGATCGGGAGATCCCGGGATTTCGCCCTGAGCCGGTGCGTCCTGAGTATCTCAGTGAGCTGCAGGCGTCCGTCCGCCCTGCCGATCTGCCGACCACCGAGCTCACCGGGGAGGCTCGCCACGAACTGACAGCGCGCCTGAGGGGGTCGCCCAGCTTCCCCGCCGGCTGGACGTCTCGCGGATTCATCACCGATCCGTCAACAGGGTGGTGCGTAATGCGGGAGCCGCTCGTATTGGTCTGCGCGGACAAGATCGACGACTTCCGCGAGCTGCTGCCAGCCCTGCGCCACGCGAAGGCGGCGGCCCGGCCGCTGGTGATCATCTGCCCGGGCGCCGCCCCCGAGGTCGAAGCGACCTTGCGCGCCAACATGGTCCAGGGCACCCAGCCCTGCCTGGTGGTGCTGCTCGCCGATGCCGGCATGCGACGTTCACTGTGTTCCCTCACCAGTGCTGACCTCGTCCCCGCGGACGACCTGCGCGCAGGTTTCCTGCCGGAGTCCTCCCTGGGCACGTGCCACGCCTGGGTCAGCGACGAGGACGACTCCTGGGTCATCCTCGAAAGCCCCTGAGTCCCCGCAGGTCTCAAGCGCGGCTCTAGGTGAGTTCTCAGCATCGAACCGGAACGCCGGGACGCCTTCAGGCGTAGCCCAACTCGTCGAGCTGATCGTCGTCGATTCCGAAGAAATGCGCGACCTCGTGCCACACCGTGATGCGCACCTCACTGACCACCTCGGCCTCATCAAGACAGTGCCGCAGCAGGGGTCCCCGAAAGATCACGATCCGGTCGGGGAGCACCGCGCCGTAGCCAGAATCTCGCTGCGACAAGGGGATTCCATCGTAGTAGCCGAAGAGATCCGGCTCCCCAGGGTCGGGTTCATCCTCGATGATCACCACGCAGTTCTCGACCAGATCCAGCAGTCGAGCGGGGACCCCGTCCAGCGCGTCCGACACCAGCGCATCGAACCGATCGTCGCCCATCTCGACCGCCATGCCCCCACTCTAGGCACCAAGTCCAGCGAGAAACTACAGCCTTGTAGTCTTTTG
>JBAVKY010000362.1:0-9832 GCA_049688555.1 Propionicimonas sp. | reverse complement strand
TCGTTAACGTGGGGGAAACGGCTGCCGGCCCGCGGAAGGCCGGCAGCCGCACCATCAGCCGAGCAGGTTGTCGTGGAGGATGAAGGTTCCCGCCGGTCCGATCTTGACGATGACAAAGCCGCCGCTGGACAGGGTGCCCTTGTCGGTGAACTTCAAGGGACCCGAGAAGGTCGGGAAGCCGTCCAGAGCATTGAGGGCGGCGACCACCTTGTCCATCTCGGTGGAGCCGGCTTGCTTGATCCCCTCAGCCATCACCCGCACCGCGTCGTACGCCTGGGTGGTGTACGGGCCGGGCTCCGCACCGAACTTCGCCTTGTAGGAGGCGATCCAGGTGTCGGCGCCCTCCAGCATGTCCGGGGTCTGCGTGAAGGTGGCGAAGACGTTCGTGGTGTAGTCGGCGCCGGTGATCTTGGCGAAGCTGGCGTCGACCGCGCCGTCACCCACCAGGAAGATCCCCTTGTAGCCGGCGTCCTTCGACTGCCGGTTCAACAGGGCACCCTCTTGGTAGTAGCCGGTGAAGTACACGAAGTCGGCCTTCGCCGTGGTGATCTTGTTCGCTTCGGCCGAGTAGTCCTTCTCTTTCGGCGTGAGGGTCGCCCGGCCGGCCACGTTGAGCTTCGCTGCCTTCGCCTGCTCCACGAAGGAGTCGGCCAGGTCGACCGAGTAGTCGGTCGAGTCGTCGAGGACGAAGACCGTAGCGGCCTTCGACTTGGTGGCGAACGTGACTGCCGCCTGGGCTTGTTGGGTTCCGGTTCCGTTGATCAGGAAGACGTTGGCCTGGCCCGCCTCCACGAGGGCGTTGGAGTTCGCCGCCGGGATCACCATCGGCACCTTGGCCGCCAGGAAGATCGGCAGCGTGGGCAGCGTGGCACCCGAGCAGTAGCCGCCCACAGACGCGATCACACCCTGGGAGACGAGCTTGTTGGCAGCGGCCACGGCGGACGTCGGATCGCAACCGTCATCTTCGGTGATCAGCTCGATCTTGCTGCCGTTGACGCCACCCGCCGCGTTGATCTCCTCGACCGCCAGGGTCGCTCCGTTCTTCAAGTAGTCGCCGAACGCGCTCTCGCTGCCAGAGAACGGCGCCAGCATGCCGAACTTCAGGGGCCCCCCGGTGGTGGTCGCTTGCGGGCCGCCAGCCACGCCACCGCTGCACGCTGTCAGCACGATGGCGCAGGCGGCAGCGGCGATCATTACGCCGGCTCGCCTGACGACGGTTAGTCTCCTGCTCATTCGCATACTCCCTGAGATGCTCGCCGGTGAGCCTGGTCGGTCACACCGCCTCGGCCACACCGAGTCGTGTGATGTGACCCACCGTAGAGCAGCACGGTTACCCTGCGGCCCCGACGTCTCAGATGAGATCCCTCACCCGGCGGCGGCCGGCAGCGGCAAACGCGTCGAGGCACGCTTCGCTGTGATCCCCCGTGATCAGACCGCCCAGCCAGAAGCGGCCTGACACCAGGTGTCGGGCCGCTTCGTCGCTCACAGGAGCCTCTCAGCCAATCTGGCCGAGCTCAGCCGATCTGACCAAGCTCAGCAGTCGGTGCATCCGGCAACGGGGCCTTCGGCACCCCAGTGAAGGTGAACGCCACCTCCGAACCTTGAGGCGCGACATCGACCACCACGATCACCCCTGGCTGCAAGTCGCCGAAGAGGATCTTCTCGGCGAGCATGTCCTCGAGGTCGCGCTGGATCGCCCGCCGCAGTGGACGAGCCCCCAGCACCGGGTCGTAGCCGCGCTGCGCGATCAGGGCCTTGGCGGCCGGGGTGAGCTCGATGCCCATGTCCCGGTCCTTCAACCTGCCCTCGATCTCGGCGACCATGAGATCGACGATCCGCTCGATGTCGGCATTCGTGAGCTGGTGGAAGACGACGATCTCATCGACGCGGTTCAGGAACTCCGGACGGAAATGCTGCTTCAGTTCGTCGGAGACCTTGGCTTTCATCTTGGCGTAGCTGCCCGCGGAGTCGCTCGACTGGCTGAAACCGAGGTTGACGGACTTGGAAATGTCTCGGGTGCCCAGGTTCGTGGTCATCACGATGACGGTGTTCTTGAAGTCCACCACCCGTCCCTGGGCATCGGTCAAGCGACCTTCGTCCAGGATCTGCAACAGGGAGTTGAAGATATCGGGATGGGCCTTCTCGATCTCGTCGAAAAGCACCACGCTGAATGGCTTGCGCCGAACCTTCTCGGTCAGCTGGCCACCCTCTTCGTAGCCGACGTAGCCCGGAGGGGAACCGAACATCCGAGAGGCCGTGTGCTTCTCTGAGTATTCACTCATGTCGAGTGTGATCAGGGCATTCTCGTCCCCGAACAGGAACTCGGTCAGGGCCTTGGTGAGCTCGGTCTTACCCACACCAGAAGGACCCGCGAAGATGAACGAACCGCTGGGACGCTTCGGATCCTTCAGTCCGGCGCGGGTGCGTCGAATCGAGCGGGAAAGCGCCTTGACGGCATCGTGCTGGCCGATGTAGCGCTTGCCGATCTCCTCTTCCATCTTGAGCAGCCGCGAGGACTCCTCCTCGGTGAGCTTGAAGACCGGGATCCCGGTGGCGCTGGACAGCACCTCTGCGATCGCCTCTTCATCGACCTCGGCGGGGACATCCTGGTCACCGACCTTCCACGCCTCCTCCTTCTCGGTACGCCCGATCAGCAGCTTGCGCTCGTCGTCGCGCAACCGCGCGGCCAGCTCGAAGTCCTGCCCGTCGATCGCGGCCTCCTTGCGGAGCCGCACGGCAGCGATCCGCTCGTCGAACTCGCGCAGGTCCGGTGGTGCGGTCATGCGGCGGATCCGCAACCGCGCGCCGGCCTCATCGATCAGGTCGATGGCCTTGTCCGGCAGGAAGCGGTCCGAGATGTAGCGGTCCGCCATATGGGCGGCCGCGGTCAGCGCACCGTCGGTGATGGTGATCCGGTGGTGCGCCTCGTAGCGGTCGCGCAGCCCGCGCAGGATGTCGATGGTGAGCGCGATGGACGGCTCCGCGACCTGGATCGGCTGGAATCGGCGCTCCAGCGCCGCGTCCTTCTCGATGTGCTTGCGGTATTCGTCCAGCGTGGTGGCACCAATGGTCTGCAGCTCTCCGCGGGCCAGCATTGGCTTCAGAATGGACGCCGCGTCGATAGCACCCTCGGCGGCGCCCGCACCCACCAGGGTGTGGATCTCGTCGATGAAGAGCACCACGTCGCCGCGGGTCTTGATCTCCTTGAGCACCTTCTTGAGGCGCTCCTCGAAGTCACCGCGGTAGCGCGAGCCGGCCACCAATGCCCCTAGGTCGAGGGTGTAGATCTGCTTGTCGCGCAGCGTCTCGGGGACATCTCCTCGGACGATCGCCTGGGACAGGCCTTCGACCACAGCGGTCTTGCCGACCCCGGGCTCACCGATCAGCACCGGGTTGTTCTTGGTGCGGCGCGACAGCACCGTCATCACGCGCTCGATCTCCTTCTCGCGCCCGATGACGGGATCGAGCTTGTTCTCGCGCGCCGCCTGAGTCAAGTTGCGCCCGAACTGGTCGAGGATCGTCGCCGAAGCCTGGGCGGGGCCGGCATCCGGCGCGCCGGAGGTGGCCGCCTCCTTGCCCTGGTAGCCGCTGAGCAGCTGCAGCACGGTGTTGCGGACGCGGTTCAGGTCAGCGCCGAGCTTGATCAGCACTTGGGCGGCGACACCTTCACCCTCACGGATCAGCCCGAGCAGGATGTGCTCGGTTCCGATGTAGGGATGGTTGATCTGCAGCGCCTCGCGCATCGAGTACTCGAGGACCTTCTTCGCCCGCGGCGTGAAGGGAATGTGCCCGGTCGGGGCCTGTTGGCCCTGACCGATGATCTCTTCCACCTGCTCTCGGACGGCCTCCAGCGAGATGCCCATCGATTCCAGCGCCTTGGCCGCCACGCCCTCACCCTCATGGATGAGCCCCAGCAGCAGGTGCTCGGTGCCGATGTAGTTGTGGTTGAGCATGCGCGCCTCGTCCTGGGCGAGCACGATGACACGCCTAGCGCGGTCGGTGAACCGATCGAACATGCGGGGAACTCCTTAATCCAGCCGTTGCCGGGCGCTCAGCAGGGTCCCGACGACCCTGCGGCACACCCTCAGTTTAGTCAACGGCCGACGACGCCCGGGGTTTCCCATGTTCGCCAGCGGCTCAATCGACCGGACCCGCCACGGCGTCCGGCGATCAGCGGTGCGCTTCTTCGTAGGCCTCGCGAACCTCGGCGGACACGCGTCCCCGAGCGGAAACCTGCATTCCCCGCGAGGCGGCCCAGGCGCGAATGTCGGTGGCGGACGCCCCCGCGACCGGACGACGACGAGCAACTGCCGCGGCCTTGCGCCCACCGGCGGCGCGACGAGCCACTGCGATATAGGGAGCCAGGGCCTCGGCCAATGCCTCCCTGTTCGCGTCCGACAAGTCAATCTCGTAACTGACACCCTCGAACGCGAATACGACCGCGGAGGCGTCTTCGCTACCGTCGATATCGTCGGTGTGAACAATCTGGACACGCTGTGCCATGGTAAGCATCCTTTCAACGGGCGTCTGAGTTCGCGACGGATTCCCACGATTCCAGCTCAGACGCCGTAAGGCTATACCCGCATCGGCGGAAAACAAATGCCGGTCCGACCCCGGCCTTGTGAGCATTTGGTCAGGGATCGAACCGGCTTGCGATCAGACGGCCAGTGCGGCGTGGCGAATCAAGCAACTGATGAAATGCAGGGCCACCGGAACTGAGCTTGTTTGAGAATGCGGCTTTCAGGCGTGACGTTGTTCGGAAGCATCAGCGAACGGTGCCGTGATCGCCTTGAGATCAACCACGGTCGGCAGGTTACCTTCGGCCCACAGAATCTCCTCATGACCCGAGACCGGCCCGGAAACCCGCCGCGGCAAGGCGAGGATCTCGGCACTATGAGCTTCGGTGAGACGAGAAACTTCAAGTCGGAGCGCCATGGTGTCGCCGCGCAGCGAAGCAAGTTCTTGGTTCAGGTGTCCGGCCTGCGAACGAGCGGTGATCAAACGGCTACGCAAATCGCCGTTACGACTCTGCAGCACCTGGAGCAAGCGGATGTGCTGCAGGCGTTCACCATGCAGCTTCTCGCCATGATCGCGGGCGTCCATCACCGACTGAATCTGGAAAGCCGTGCGCTGTTCGTGCATCGCTTTCCAGGCCAGCGCGCAGCCAACTACGCCACCGGCGACAGCTACCACGACACCGCCCCTGGCGAACCATACATCGCCGAAGGCCAGGGCGGCCGCAACCAGCGCGGCAGCAATCAGGGAAACCCACGAGTAGCGCCTGAGGGCGAAACGCTCGGCGCGACGAATAACAGGGGAGGCACTCACGTTGCGTATGCTAGCCCGGCTCCGACTCAGAATCGGTTTCCCACGGCGGCGTGGCGTCAGTGTCTTCTCCAGATGGCGGCTCGGGTATTCGACAGGCCCGTTCCAACAGGTATCCCGCAATAGCGAGGGCAAGGCAGGCCACGAACGTGGCCCCCGCGCCGATGACCCTCTCACGCGGTAATGCGGCCTCCAGCCGGGGCAGTCCATGGATGACCACCGCGGCGTAAGCGCCGGCGAGCCCTGCGCCGGACAGCAGTGCCGTCCGGCCAAGCGCCAGCAGGAAGACCGCCCGTTGCGCCGGCACGGTCTGACGCCGGACGTGAATCGTCCGACGGGTGACGACAGCCTGCCACCCGATGGCCAGGGCAATCGCGACCAAGGGCGCGACAGCGAGCAGCGGGAGCCGAGGCAGCGCGATCCCAAAGCTCTCCAGGCCCGTCAAGACGAGCCAGCCGGTCACGCCACCGATCACGACCGCCAAAGCCACCGTGCGCCACGCCGTGGGACGGACGGTCGGCCCCGGGGCACCAGGGTCGGCGGACATCAGAGCTCGATCACCAGATCCTTGCGCAGCCGTACCCCAGTGGTGTCCAGGCCGGCCACCAGGGCTGCCACCCGGCCGTGGCCAACCAACTCAGCGGACGGGTCCACCTCGAGCCACGGCACCAGCACGAATGCCCGCTCGTGCGCCCGAGGATGGGGTAGCACCAGCACCTCGGTGTTGATCACCCGCTCACCCACCGCGATCAGGTCGACGTCGATGGTGCGCGGGCCCAAGGGCACCGCGCGTACCCGTCCGAACCCGTTCTCGATCGCCTGGGCACGCTCCAGCATCACCATCGAGGCCAGCGTCGACTCGGCCAGAACGATGATGTTGAGGAAGTCCGGCTGATCGACCGGGCCGACCGGTTCGGTCTCATAGACCGAAGAGACCGCGGTGACCCGGAGCCCCGGGGTCGCCCCTAGCAGGTCCGTCGCCCCTTGCAAGTATTCGAGCCGCTCCCCCAGATTCGACCCGAGCGAATAGGTCACCATGCGTAACGGCGCCATCCCCGAGCGGGTGTCGACGTCGAAATCCGTCCGCGGATCAGTCATCGTTCCTGCCTCCTCGTCACCCGTACCGCCACGTCCGTCACGGTCACCGGCATCGGCGCTTCCGGCTTGTGCACCGTCACGCGCACCCGCCTGATTCCCTGATGGGCGAGGACTCGCGCCGCGATCCGCTCTGCCAGGGTCTCGATGAGGTCGAGGGAGTCCTCGGTCACCACGTCTGCCACGTCGAGTGCCAGCGTGCCGTAGTCGACCGTGGTGGTCAGCTCGTCAGCCATGCCGTCGCGAACCAGGACACAGTCGAGGTCGATCACGAACAACTGGTCGTTGGCCTTCTCCTCCGGGAAGACGCCATGGCGGGCCTGAACCTGGATGCCCGTCAGGATGATGCGATCGCCGCCCATGTCATCGACCTCCTTTTGTCACGACCCTACCTGGAGACCCTGCGGGCCCCGGCTGGCCACCGTCGAAGCGGAGGCTCAGCCGCTGCGCCACGGCGATCGCATCGCGCTGCGCCGCCACCGTGTGCGTCCGCACTCCCCAGACCGCCTTCAGCGCCAGCAGCGCGGTGAGGGCGACGGTGGCATCGTCTCGCTGTTTCGGCGGACGGGGGACGTCTGAGACGGCGAGCAACTCGCCAAGGAAGCGCTTGCGTGACGCGCCGATGAGCAGTGGCTTGCCGAGCGACGCCAACTGATCGAGGTGCCGCAGCAACTCCCAGTTGTGCGCGGCGGTCTTCGCGAAACCCAGGCCCGGATCCAGCACCAGGTTGTCGGCGGCGACGCCAGCAGCCAATGCGGCGTCTCGGCGCTCGGCCAGCGCGGAGACGACCTCGCCCACGACATCGTCGTAGTCGGAGAGGGATTGCATGACGTCGGAATGGCCACGCCAGTGCATGGCGACGAAGCCCACTCCTAGGCCGGCCACGGTGTCGAGCATGGCTGGGTCGGCCAGCCCGGCCGAGACATCGTTGACAATCGCCGCGCCGGCCTCGATGGCGCGCGCGGCCACCGCCGCGCGCATGGTGTCGACTGAGACGACTGCCCCGCGACCAGCCAGTTCTGTCACGACCGGAAGCACCCGCGCCAGCTCCGTCGCCACCGGCGACCGTTCGGCACCGGGCCGGGTCGACTCCCCGCCGACGTCGATCACGTCCGCCCCCTCGGCGAGCAGCCGCAGGCCATGGGCGATCGCCGCGTTCCGGTTCAGATGCTCCCCCCCGTCCGAGAACGAATCGGGGGTGACGTTCAGGATGCCCATCACGAGGGTCCGCCCTGGCGCCGGGAGGTGTGTCATGGCCAGCTCAGCCGATGATGAGACTCATGGCCTCCGCGCGGGTGGCAGGATGCGCCATCACCCCGCGGACGGCGCTGGTGACCGTCTTGGAGCCGGGCTTGCGGACCCCACGCATCGTCATGCACAGGTGCTCGCACTCGATCACGACCATCACACCTTGGGGCCGCAGATGCGTGACCATGGCGTCGGCCACTTCGCTGGTGAGTCGCTCCTGCACCTGCGGGCGCTTGGCGAAGACGTCGACCAGCCGGGCCAACTTGGACAGCCCGGTGATCCGGCCCTCCTTCGAGGGAATGTAGGCCACGTGCGCCACCCCGCTGAATGGCAGCAGGTGGTGTTCGCAGGTGCTCCACACCTCGATGTCGCGCACCAACACCATCTCGTCGTGGCCAAGGTCGAAGGTGGTCGCAAGCACCTCGGCGGCACTCTGGTTCAGCCCGTCGAACATTTCGGCGTAGGCCCGGGCCACCCTGCCAGGGGTGTCCCGTAGGCCCTCGCGGTCAGGATCCTCCCCGATCCCGAGCAAGATTTCGCGGACCGCGGCCTCGATCCGTTCCAAGTCGACGGCCATGGCTCAGCTGGCCGGTCTGTCGGTGCCCTGACCCGGGTCATCCGAGGCGGACGGAGGCTGCGGCGTCGCACCGGGGGCGGCAGGCTGGGATGGCTGCCCGCCGTAGGGCGGCTGATCGTAGGGCGGCTGCCCGTAGGGCGGCTGGGCGCCGTAAGGCGGCTGCCCGTAAGGCGGCTGCCCGTAGGGAGGCTGACCATAAGGCGGCTGCCCCGGGTAGGCCGGCGGGTAGTAGCCCGGGCCGCCGAAGGGTGGCTGTCCCTCGAGCGGGGGCACCGGCGCGGCACCCCAGGCCGGGCCGACCAGCGGCGGCCGCACGGGCCGCTCGGGGGGGTCGACCGGGGGGATCTGGGAGGGAACCCGCGTGTCCGACCCTGTCCACGGGGACCGCTTTGGCCAGCGCTGCAACGGTTCGAAGATCTTGGCGACCTGCTCCCGGTCGAGGGTCTCCTTCTCGAACAGCTGCCTCACCAGCTCGTCCAGCACCTCACGGTTGGTCTCCAAGACGTCGAAGGCCTCTTGGTGGGCGGCGGCGATGAGTCTGGCCACCTCGGCGTCGACGAGAGCGGCGACCGCTTCGGAATAGTCCCGGGTGTGACCGTAGTCGCGGCCCAAGAACGGCTCCTGGTCTCCGGTCCCGAGCCGGACGGCGCCCAGCGTCTCCGTCATTCCGTACTGGGTGACCATCGCGCGCGCCACCTTCGTGGCCTTCTCGATGTCATTGCTGGCACCCGTTGTCGGATCGTGAAAGACCAGTTCCTCCGCCGCGCGTCCGCCCATCATGTAGGCGAGTTGATCCAGCAACTCGCCCCGGGTTTGGGAGTATTTGTCGGAATCCGGCATCACCATGGTGTAGCCCAGTGCCCGGCCGCGCGGCAGGATCGTCACCTTCTGCACCGGGTCGGTACCGGGCATCGCCGCTGCGACCAGGGCGTGACCGCCTTCGTGGTACGCGGTGATCAACAGCTCGCGCTCGTTCATCACTCGGCTGCGCTTCTGCGGCCCGCCGATCACCCGGTCGATGGCCTCATCCAGCTGGAACTTGCCGATGAACCGCAAGTTCATCCGAGCGGTGAGCAGGGCTGCCTCGTTCAACACGTTGGCCAGATCGGCGCCCGTGAACCCCGGCGTCCGCTTCGCGACCGATTCGAGTTCGGCGTCCGGGGCCATCGGCTTGTTCGCGCCGTGGACGCGCAGGATCTGCAGCCGACCCTTCATGTCAGGGGCCTCGACCGGAATCTGCCGATCGAACCGTCCCGGCCGCAGCAGCGCTGGGTCCAGCACGTCGGGACGGTTGGTGGCGGCGATCAGCACGACCCCGCCGTGCACGTCGAAACCGTCCATCTCCACGAGCAACTGGTTGAGGGTTTGTTCGCGCTCATCGTGCCCGCCACCCATGCCGGCGCCGCGGTGGCGTCCGACGGCGTCGATCTCGTCGATGAAGATGATCGCCGGCGCCGCCTCTTTGGCCTGCTCGAACAGGTCGCGCACCCTGGAGGCTCCCACCCCCACGAACATCTCCACGAAGTCGGAGCCGGAGATCGAGAAGAACGGCACCCCGGCCTCGCCGGCGACCGCGCGGGCCAGCAG
>JBAVKY010000361.1:0-3659 GCA_049688555.1 Propionicimonas sp. | reverse complement strand
GTGGAAGCCGGTCAGCGGGCCAAAGGCCAGTCGCCTTGTCCGCCCCTGGTGACGACCTTGCTGGTCTTGACCGTCGGGGCTGCATGGTCGGCTGGGGTGGCGCTGATCGGAATGACAGCGAGGGCGCCCGCGAGGGCTGCGGCCGCGATGACCTTGCGTACGATGGTCACGATAGATGTCCCCTCAGGCAGGCTGTGTCTTTCCCTGAGAAAGTACGGGAAGCTTGACTGGGTTGTCAAGATTTGACATGGTTCCCACGGGAGATGACCGACAGGGAGGACGCCGTGGCTGGATCGCATCATGGGGTCGAATTCGGCCACCAGTTGCGGGAGAGTCGGTTGCATCGGGGAATGTCCCAAGTTGCGCTCGGCGGCGACAAGTACTCGGGCAGCTACATCTCCCATCTCGAGAGCGGTCGGCGTGCCCCGACGGCTGAGGTCATCGAGTTCTTGACTCGCCGCCTCGGAGTCTCCGCGCTGGAGTGGGGGATCCAGGGGCCTTCGACCACCACTGATCCGGGCAGGGAACGCTCAGGGTCCGACGTCATCGAGAACCTTCTGGTTGCCGAGCGGGCCAGGTCGGATCGCGACTGGATCGCTGCCGAAGCGCATGCCGAGAAGGCCGCATCAGGCGCTGCCGCCGCCGGCGACTCGATTCGTCACTGGGAGGCCACCTACGTGGTGGCGCAGGCCAAGTTCGCCGGCGCCCAGTTCGCCGCCGCAGCGGACATGGCCAGGCAGCTCGCCGAGCATGAGGCAGCCCGGGAGTTCCCGGTGGCCCGTGCCCAGGCACTCAGTCTCGCGTCTATCGCCTACCGATCCAGCGACCGGCTCGGTTGGGCGGTCGCCTACGCGGCACGGGCTGTGGAAGCTGCGTCATCCGCACCCCCGATCATCCTGGCCGAGGCATTGATGGCCCTTGTCAGCGCGCTTTCCGAAGCTGGCCATACGTCCGGGGAGGTCGCGCTCTACGTGGCCCGCCTGGAAGCCATCAGCCCTCGGCTGACCTCGGACCATTCTCGTGGCATGGTTGCCTGGGCCATCGGGACCGCGGCGTTCAAGTCCTCAGACGTTGCCAGGGGGTTGGCGTGGCACGAGCAGGCCAAGGCATTGCTCGATCCCCAGCGGGACCTGCGACTGTGGTTGCGGTTTCATCGCGCGGCAGCCAACTGTCGCCTGGACGCGGGGCTCACCGAGGGCGTCCCCGAGCTGCTTCGCGTCAGCGCCACCGCCCTGGAGATCATCGGGAACCCCTTGGATGTCGTCGAGCTTCGCCAAGCCCAGGCCAGGCTCGCTTTGCTGGAGGGGGACCCAGCGACAGCGATGACGGTCATTCGGGGCATCATGGACGATCCGGCCCTCGGCTCCAGCAAGTACAGCAGGGCAGCGTCGGAGCTGATCCTCGCCGACAGCGCGGCGGCGCTCGGGGAGCATGATCTGGCCGTCGAGCAGTATTCCCGGGCGGCTCGCGACTTCGAGCTCGAAGGCAGGCTGACGAAGTCCATCGAGGCATGGCGAAGGGCAACCGCCGCCGGGGCCGACCCTTCTTGACAAGCACTTGACGGGTTCTGTCAAATGTGATGGGATCTCGTTGTCGGCGCCCCCCAACGCGTCGGATGAGTACACCGAAATCGGTGCTTGCAGCGCGGCCCCCCCTCCCGAGTCAGCTGCAGGCACCGATTTGTGGTGTGGCGTTCGACGCCGAGCGTTCCTGATCGATCCCTTGTTCGTCGCCCATCGTCGATTTGCGGTGTTGTGCGCTGGTGGGTAAGCTAACGCTTTGCCCATTGCTATCTACGACCCGTGTGTTTGACACGGGGCGTTCTGCGTGCAACGAACCGGCAACGCCGGGTATCTGGAAGGACTCCACCTTGGCCGTCTCGCGCACTGCGTCGATCAACACCAACGTTGTCTCACCGAGCGGACGGATCTCCTTCGCAAAAATTCATGAGCCGCTCGAGGTGCCGAACCTGCTGGATCTCCAGGTCGAGTCATTTGACTGGCTGGTCGGCAACGAGGCTTGGCGCAACCGGGTGGCCGCAGCTCAGGCCGAGGGTCGCACCGACATCAACACGAAGTCCGGGCTCGAGGAGATCTTCGAGGAGATCTCGCCGATTGAGGACCTTTCGCTGACGATGTCGCTGTCTTTCCGGGACAACCGGTTCGAGGATCCCAAGCACTCCGTCGAGGAGTGCAAGGACCGAGACGTCACCTACGCGGCACCCCTGTTCGTGACCGCGGAATTCATGAACAACGACACCGGCGAGATCAAGAGCCAGACCGTGTTCATGGGTGACTTCCCGCTGATGACCGAGAAGGGCACGTTCATCATCAACGGCACCGAGCGTGTCGTGGTGAGTCAGTTGGTGCGTTCTCCGGGCGTCTACTTCGAGCAGACCGCCGACAAGACCTCCGACAAGGACATCTTCACGTGCAAGATGATCCCCAGCCGTGGTGCCTGGTTGGAGTTCGAGATCGACAAGCGGGACATGGTCGGCGTTCGCGTGGACCGCAAGCGGAAGCAGAACGTCACCGTGCTGCTGAAGGCGTTGGGCTGGACCAACGAGCAGATCCTTGCTGAATTCGGCGAGTACGAATCCATGCGTCTCACGCTGGAGAAGGACCACACCGCCAACACCGACGAGGCGCTCCTCGACCTGTACCGCAAGCTGCGCCCGGGTGAGCCGCCGACCCGTGAAGCCGCGCAACAGATGCTGGAGAACTACTACTTCAACCCGAAGCGTTATGACCTGGCGAAGGTCGGTCGTTACAAGATGAACAAGAAGCTGGGCGTCGGGCTGCCGTTCGACACCCAGGTGCTGACCCTGGACGACATCGTCGCCGCCATCCGCTACATCGTGGCGCTGCATGAAGGTCGCGCTCAACTGGGTGAGCAGATCATCGAGACTGACGACATCGACCACTTCGGCAACCGCCGGCTGCGGACCGTTGGCGAGCTGATCCAAAACCAGTTGCGGATCGGGCTCGGTCGGCTGGAGCGGACCGTCCGCGACCGGATGACCACCCAGGACATCGAGGCGATCACGCCCCAGACGCTGATCAACATCCGTCCGGTCTCGGCTGCGTTGAAGGAGTTCTTCGGAACCTCGCAGCTGTCGCAATTCATGGACCAGACCAACCCGGTGGCCGGCCTGACTCACAAGCGCAGGCTCTCCGCGCTGGGCCCCGGCGGTCTGTCCCGTGATCGTGCGGGCATGGAAGTCCGTGACGTCCACCACAGCCACTACGGCCGGATGTGCCCCATCGAGACCCCTGAAGGCCCGAACATCGGCCTGATCGGCTCGCTGGCGTCCTTTGCGCGGGTGAACGCCTTCGGATTCATCGAAACGCCGTACCGCAAGGTCGAGAACGGCTACGTCACCGAGCAGATCGACTACCTGACCGCCGATGAGGAGGACCGGTACATCGTCGCCCAGGCGAACGCCGCGGTGGCTGCCGACGGTAGCTTCTCCGAGGATCGGGTCCTGGTGCGGATCAAGCACGGCGACGTGGACACCGTCCCGCCCCAGCAGGTGCAGTACATGGACGTCTCGCCGCGCCAGATGGTGTCGGTGGCGACCGCGCTGATCCCGTTCCTTGAGCACGACGATGCGTCGCGGGCCCTGATGGGTGCCAACATGCAGCGTCAGGCCGTACCCC
>JBAVKY010000360.1:0-2497 GCA_049688555.1 Propionicimonas sp. | reverse complement strand
TCCTCAAGGCGGACAAGGCACGACTCACCGCCACGATCCTGCGGCTGCGGCGCCGACGCCCCGCTGGCTTCGTCGGCGAACACGCCAGCTACCTGCCCCTGACCAGCACGACCCCCTTGGCGTGGGGTTTCGCCCGCGGTGACGACCTCGACGCTGTCACCATCGCCACCAGGCTGCACCGGCGGCTCGATGACGCGGGTGGCTGGCAGGCGCCCGACTCCGTCCACCTACCTCGAGGCACCTGGCGAAACCTGCTCACCGGGGCCTCGCTCAGGGGTGAACTCAGGCCGCTGACCGACCTGGGGGGCTGGCCGTGCGCGGTCCTGGAGCGCGTCTAGCCTGAGAGCGGTCATGGTTGCCCCTCGATCCACGGTAGAGCCCCAGTAGGCTGGGTCGTCGGGCGCTGGATACTCTGGAGCGCATCGTCTGTCTGGAAGGAGGCGACTCATGGGGGTATTTGATCGCGTCGAGAAGAAACTCGAGAACGCGGTAAGCGGAGCCTTCGCGCGCGCCTTCAAGGGCGACGTCCAGCCCGTCGAGATCACCGCTCGCCTGCAGCGCGAACTCGATCATGAGGCGAAGCTGCTGGATCGCGAGCGCAAACTGGTCCCCAACGAGTTCCGGATCAGCCTCTCGACGCACGACTACGAACGGCTGACGCCCTACAGCAAGACGCTGAACGCCGAGATCGCGCCGCAACTGCGTGACTACGCCACCGACCACGGCTAGCTCTTCAATGGCCCGATCGCCATCGACTACTCCCAGGACGCCGCCTTGCCCGTCGGCAAGTTCACGGTCACCTCAGCGGCGGTAGCCGGCGTCCAGACCGAAGAGGCGACCCCCAGCGAGATTCGGCAGGCGAAACTGGTCGTTGAGGTCAACGGGGTCCGTCACCCGCTGAGCCCCCCAGGGCTCACCATCGGACGTGGCACCGACGCTGACCTGCGCATCAACGACCCGGGCGTCTCCCGCGTCCACGCCCGCATCGTGGTGAACGGGACGGGCAGCGCGCAACAGATCTGGATCGAAGACCTCGGCTCCACCAACGGGATCGTGGTGGACGGACAGCGCGTTCGCCAGGCCAACCTCACCATCGGCAGCCGGATCGAGATCGGATCGACCCGCGTGGCTATCGCCTCACCGGTGTCCAATGTCTGAACTCGTCCTGCTGGCTTTCAAGTTGGGCTTCATCGCAGTGCTGTGGCTCTTCGTCCTGATCACCGGCAGCTTCATCAAGACCGACCTGTTCGGACGGAAGGTGAGCGCGACCGAACTGGCCGCTGAAGCCTCACCACAGGCGGCTGCGGAGCCGAAGGTCAGCCGCCGCCAGGCCAAGAAGCTTCCCAAGACGCTCAAAGTCACCCACGGGACCCAAGCGGGGAAGACGCTCTCGCTGGAGGCGCCGATCCTGATCGGCAGGGCCCCGGACTGCCAGCTGCTGCTGGATGACGACTACGTGTCGACGCGACACGCCCGCGTCGTTCGCAACGCCGATGGCTGCCTGGTGGAAGATCTCGGCTCCACCAACGGAACCTTCGTGAACAACCAACGCATCATCGCTCCCACCTCCTTCGGAATCGGCGATACCCTCCGCATCGGTCGCACGTTGATGACGGTGGAGAGGTGAGATGACCCTCGCCCTGCGGTATGTCGCGCATTCAGAGATCGGGTTGGTTCGCAAGAACAACCAGGACTCGGCCTATGTCTCCCCCACCATGCTCGTGGTGGCGGACGGGATGGGCGGTGCCGCCGCCGGGGACCTTGCCTCAGCGGTCGCGATCCGCGAGCTCCGCAATGTCGACGGTGACCACACCGCCGAGGACATGCTCACCGCGCTCGAAGCTGCCATCACCAACGCCGGCGAGCAGATCAGCGACCTGATCGAGTCCGACCCGGCGCTCGACGGCATGGGGAGCACCGTCTGCGGCCTGATGTTCGACGGCGCGTCGCTCGGAATCGTCAACATCGGGGATTCCCGTGCGTACCGCTTCGCCGACGGTGTGCTGACCCGACTCACCCGGGACCATTCCTGGGTGCAGACGCTGGTGGACGAAGGGCGCATCACCGAGGCCGAGGCACTGGAACATCCGCACCGCTCCCTGATCCTTCGGGTCATCAACGGCCAGCCCCAGCACGTCCCCGATCTGGAACTCGCCGACGCGCGGGAAGGCGACCGGCTGCTGATCTGCTCTGACGGCCTGTGCGGCATGGTGACCGACGCTGCGATCCAGGCCCACCTGACCGGCGAACGCGAGCAGGCACTCGGCGAACTGGTCGCCCTTGCCCACTCGGCAGGCGGTCAGGACAACATCACGATCATCGTGGCCGACATCGTCCAGGGCGAGCGGACGGGGGAGGCCGAGGTCCTTGGCTCGGCGGCAACCCTCGACCTGGAAGCGTCGTTCGTCAACACCACGGCTCAACTGGCCCTTCCCCGCGACGACGCCGGCCTGGAGCCGCGACCGGGCCCGGGCTACGGCGAAAGCGCCCGCTACTC
>JBAVKY010000359.1:0-5907 GCA_049688555.1 Propionicimonas sp. | reverse complement strand
GGCCTGCAGTCGCCCGCCCAGGCTGGTGCGGGCCAGGCACGCCCCGCGGACGTCGGTGCCGCGGGCCGCCAGCTGTTTCGCCAAGTGGGCTCGATGATCAGCCAGGCCCGGTTCAGGCGCATCGGCGGAGGTGTCCTGGGCGAGGCCCGAGCGCTCCCAGCCCTGCTGTACTCCGTCGGGGGTGCTGCGATACCTGACCAGCCCGTCAGCCTGCAGCACGTCGACCACCAACGCGTTACTGCGCCGCGACGCGCCGGGCTGCCAGCGGATCGTGCCCGAGCCGAGAGCCTCGTTCGTGATCACCTCGCCGCGCAGCCACGGCTGATCCGGACGGTCCTGGGCACGCCAGTAATGCCACAGCCGACGTCCGTCCGGATCCAGGATGACAGCGTCCAACCTGCCTCGCAGGCTCCATCGGCCCGGGCGGACGCCCGATTCGATCAGGCCACCCGGTCCGATCACGGCCGTGGCTGAGAGTGATGCGGTCACCGGGCCATTCTGGCACCGCGCCAGCACGGTCGCCGCCCGGCGTGGGCGGCACGAACACGACCTGTGCGCGCAGCCAATCCTCACCCCGGCCCGGCGTTGTCGCAGAGCCCGCGCCCGCGGCCTCAGCGAACGGTGATCGCCCGCGGCGCGCGCAACCGGGCGCGCCCGAGGTGGATCTCGCCAGTCTGGGCCGCGGTGAACACCCGCGACTCGCCTCCGGTGGCGTGCAGGTGCTGCACCACCGAGCTGAGCTGCGCCACCTGCTCGCGCAGCGTGTCGAGCTCGGCTTCCAGCGACAAGATGCGCCGAATGCCCTCGAGGTTGATCCCCTCGTCCTGCGACAGGCGCTGGATGTGGCGCAGCTTCGCGATGTCGCGCAGCGAGTAGCGCCGCCCGCGGCCGCGGGCCCGTCCGGGTACCACCAGACCGAGCCGGTCGTAGCCGCGCAGGGTCTGGGGGTGCATTTCGGCCAGCTGGGCCGCCACCGAGATCACGAAGATCGGGGCGTCCGGGTCGATCCGGTCGGGCAGATGGCTGCTGGAAGCCGCGGTGGTCACGACGTCGCCTCGTACAGTGCAGCCCGCGGGTCGTGGCCCGCGGTCAGCGACGCGTAGTGACGCAGCGCGTCGGCGGCGTCCGGCGCCAGCGTCCCCGGCACCTGGACCTCGACGGTGACCAGCAGGTCGCCGGTGGCCCCGGCGGCTGCCACTCCCCTGCCACGCACCCGGAAGGTGCGGCCGTTCGGGGTGCCGGCCGGAATCCGCAGCCGGACGCGAGCGCCCTGCATCGCCGGAACCTCGATCTCGGCACCCAGCGCCGCCTCGGCGAACGTGACCGGGACGGTCAGGGTGAGCTGGTCACCCTTGCGGCCGAAGACCGGGTGCGTCTTGACATGAACGGTGACGTAGAGGTCGCCAGCGGCGCCGGAGTTCTCGCCGGCCCCGCCCTTGCCCTTGATGCGGATCCGCTGGCCGTCGGTGACGCCGGCCGGAATCCGGACCTGCATGGTGCGGGCCGAATGGCCCCGTCCGGTACCGCCACACACGGGGCAGGGATCCTCGATCACCAGGCCCCGGCCGCGGCAGTCGCGACACGGCTCGGCCACCGAGAACATGCCGCTCGAGGTGGACGTCTGCATGCCGCTGCCCTGACACGTCCGGCAGACCCGGGGGACGGTCCCGGCGCGGGCGCCGGTGCCGTGACAGGCCTCACAGGCGGCATCGGAGATGGTCTGCATCGAGACGGTCGACCCCGCCAAGGCGTCGGCGAAGTCGATCGTCACCTCGCCCTCGATGTCGCTGCCCCGCCGCGGACCCCTGGACGGGGCTCGCCGGGGACCGGTGCCCCCGAACAGGCCGCCCAGCAGGTCGCTGATGTTGGTGTCGGCACCACCGCCACGGAACAGGTCGTCCATGGACGCTCCGCCACCGCCACCGCCACCGCCTCCGCCCGCACCCGGACGCGGGAATCGGAAGCCGCTGCCGAACAGGCTGCGGGCTTCGTCATACTCCTTGCGCTTGTCCGGGTCGGACAGCACGGCGTTGGCCTCGGAGATCTCCTTGAACCGGGCCTCCGCCGAGACGTTGCCGGCGTTCTGGTCCGGGTGGTGCTCCCGGGCCAACTTCCGGAACGCCTTCTTGATCTCTTCGGGCTTGGCGTCCTTGGAGACGCCGAGGACCTTGTAGTAGTCCTTCTCGAGCCAGTCCTTCGTGCTCATCGCGCCTCCCTTCTTCGTGTCCCGGGCTCTCGTCGCATCCCTGGTTTTCGTCGCAACCGCGGATCAGGACGGGTCGGCGACCGCCACCCGAGCCGGACGCAACACCCGATCGTTCAGTTTCACGCCCTTCTGCATCACCGCCGAGATCGTCGGTTCGGTGATCTCACCCTCGAACGGCAGCGCCATCAGGGCTTCGTGGATCTGCGGATCGAAGACCTCCCCCACGTCCCCGAAGACCTCGAGACCGTACTTGCCGGCGATCTTCTCCAGTTCGTCGGCGACCAACTTGAAGCCGCCCACGAGTTCGGAGTGTTCGCGCGCCGCTTCGACGCTGTCGAGCACCGGCAGCAGGTCGAGCACCACGGTTTCGATGCCGCCCTGGCGGGCCAGCGTCCGATCGCGGTCGACTCGCTTCTTGTAGTTGGAGTACTCCGCCTGGAGTCGCTGCAGGTCGCCGGTGCGCTCGGAGATGACCTCTTCGAGTTCGGCCAGCTTCGCGTTCAGCACGGGGGCACCCGCCTCGGCCTTGTCGGTCAACGGCGCCTCGGCCGAGTCACCGCCGGCCTCACCGTCGGGGACGAACTGGTCGCCCAGATCGCCCCAGCCCGCCGCCGGGGTCTCCCCCCGCGGTTCGTCCATCGGTTCGGTGCTCACTTGGTGTCCTTACCCTCATCGTCGACGATTTCGGCGTCGACGACATCGTCCTCGTCACCGTGCTGGGGCTGGCCGGCCGCCGCGGAGGCGTCGGCCTGCTGCTTGGCCTGGGCGGCGGCGTACATCGCCTGACCCATCGTGGAGGCCTTGGTGTTGAGGTCGTCCATCGCGGTCTTGACCGCGTCGTTGTCCTCGCCCTTCAGGGCTTCCTTCAGCTTGTCGAGGGCCTCGGTGACCGGCGCTTTGACCTCGTCGGTCAGCGTTTCGGCGTTCTCCACCAGCAGCTTCTCGGTGCGGAACGCGAGACCGTCCGCCTCGTTGCGCATCTCGACGACCTCGCGACGCTTGCGGTCCTCTTCGGCGTGCGCCTCGGCTTCGTGCACCATCCGCGCGATGTCGTCCTTGCCCAGCGCCGAGCCACCGGTCACCGTCATGGACTGTTCCTTCGCGGTTGCCAGGTCCTTGGCGTGGACGTGGACGATGCCGTTGGCGTCGATGTCGAAGGTGACCTCGATCTGCGGCACGCCACGCGGGGCGGGCATCAGGCCGGTCAGCTCGAAGTTGCCGAGGCTCTTGTTGTCCCGGGCGAAGTCACGCTCGCCTTGGTACACCTGAATCATCACCGACGGCTGGTTGTCCTCGGCGGTGGTGAACACCTCGGAGCGCTTGGTCGGGATCGTGGTGTTGCGCTCGATGATCTTGGTCATCACGCCGCCCTTGGTCTCGATGCCGAGGCTCAGCGGAGTCACGTCGAGCAGCAGGACGTCCTTCACCTCACCCTTCAGCACGCCGGCCTGCAGGGAGGCGCCCAGAGCCACGACCTCGTCGGGGTTGACGCCCTTGTTGGGCTCCTTGCCGCCGGTGAGTTCCTTGACGAGGTCGACGACGGCCGGCATCCGGGTGGAGCCGCCGACCAGGATCACGTGGTCGATCTTGCCGATCGAGGTGTTCGCGTCGGCGATCACCGCGTTGAACGGGGCCCGGCAGCGATCCAGCAGGTCCTGGGTGAGGCGCTGGAATTCGGCGCGGGTGAGCTTGGCGTCAAGGTGCAGCGGGCCCTCGGCTCCGGCCGTGATGTAGGGCAGGTTGATCGAGGTTTCCTGCGTGGCGGACAGTTCGATCTTCGCGCGCTCGGCGGCTTCCTGCAGCCGCTGGCGAGCCATCTTGTCCTTGCTCAGGTCGATCCCGTGGTTGTTCTTGAACTGGGTGACCATCCAGTCGACGACGCGCTGATCCCAGTCGTCGCCACCGAGCCGGTTGTCACCCTTGGTCGCCTTCACCTCGAAGACGCCTTCGGCGATTTCCAGCAGTGAGACGTCGAAGGTGCCGCCGCCGAGGTCGAAGACCAGAATGGTCTGCTCGTGGCTGCCCTTGTCGAGGCCGTAGGCCAGCGCGGCAGCGGTGGGTTCGTTGATGATCCGGTCGACCACCAGGCCTGCGATCTCGCCGGCCTCCTTGGTGGCCTGACGCTCGGCGTCAGAGAAGTACGCGGGGACGGTGATGACGGCGTGGGTGACCGGCTCGCCCAGGTACGCCTCGGCGTCCCGCTTCAGCTTCTGCAGCACGAAGGCGCTGATCTGCTGCGGGTGGTAGGTCTTGCCGTCGATCTCTTTCGTCCACGTGGTACCCATGTGGCGTTTGACCGAACGGATCGTCCGGTCGACGTTGGTGACGGCCTGACGCTTGGCGACCTCGCCGACCAGCACTTCGCCGCCCTTCGCGAAGGCGACGACCGAGGGAGTCGTCCGGGCGCCCTCAGCGTTCGGGATGACCGTCGGCTCGCCGCCCTCGAGGACAGCGACGACGGAGTTGGTGGTGCCGAGGTCGATTCCGACTGCTCGTGCCATGGTGTTTACCTCCAGTGAGTCTGCGTAACAGGTTGAGCTTAGCACGCTCAACTCTGAAGCTTGAGTTCACCAGACTCAACTATGACCCGGCTGTGGCTATTCCTTCACCCAGCCCATCATCGCGCGGGTCAACTGCACGACCACCGGGAACGAATGCCACATCTGATGCCCGAGGCCCTCGACCGTGATCGTGGGTCCCGGAATCGCCTGGGCGTCCAGCAGTCCGTCCAACTGGTCGTAGTCCCTGGCCGGGCACAGCGAGCTGCGGGCTCCCCTGGCCAGGGCGCAGCGCTCGAGTGGCGTGGAACGCAACTCCGCCAGCAGCGTGTCGCTGGCGAGCACTGCGGCGATCGCCAGCAGATCGGGCGCGCTGTAGTGGATGCCGGGTTCCTTGCGCTGCCGCTGGCGGGTGTGCAGCACCCATTCGTGATGCGAATTGGTCGAGTTGACGGCGGCCATCCGTCCGAAGTCGGCCATGTTGTGCAGGTGCAGGGAGGCGAGATTGCGCTGCGTGATGGCCACCGGCTCCACCAGGTTCAGCGCCTCGATCGGTCCCCATTCGGCCAGCCGGGGCAGCGCCGAGACCGCCAGGGAGCACCCGGTGGAAAACCCCAACACGCTGAGCACGCCAACCTCCGCCGGGCCGGCCTCCTCGACGCCCGCCGCGATGTAGGTGAGCATCAGCTCGGCCCAGGATTCCGAGCGGCCGTGCTGCATGTCTTTGCGGATCGCCTTCGGGATCGGGTCGCGGAACCGGCTCATGCCGGGGATCTCGGTCAGGATCACGGTCTTCGACGACGCCTCCGCCAGGAACTGGCACTTCGCCATCTCCCACGGGCCCAGGGGGGTGTTGAACCCCGGGAAGTAGACCAGCACCCCGGTGGGGTTGTCGGGCTGGGCCACGACCGCGTCAAGGGGGGGCAGCCCGTCCGGACGAAGCGTGAGCTGTCGGACGGGGATCGCGGGGCGGGTGAATCCGGCCCGCCGGTCTGGGGTCATGGTCATTCGTTGCCGCACGAGAAGTCCTCCTGCTCGGCATGGTAGTCGCGCTTGGGCACGGTTCGCGGGCACACCGTGGTCGGTGAAGAATGGCGGGCATGAGCGCAGTCGTCTTCGACCTGGACGGAACCCTGACCGACACCGAACACATCTGGGACGTGGTTCGCCGCGGGCTCGCGGCGTCGGAGGGTCTGCCGTGGC
>JBAVKY010000358.1:0-3643 GCA_049688555.1 Propionicimonas sp. | reverse complement strand
CGAGACACCTGGGCACCGCGACGACGCGCCCTCGGACGTCGGCGCTCCGGTCAACCGCCCTGCATCACCCGCAGCCTCGGACGGGTGTGCCCTGCGGACGCCGAGGGGACACCCAGAGCTCGTGCGGACTATTTGCGGACCGAGGGAACGATCACCCTCTGCCAGAAGCCACTGCCGGGCCCCTGACCAGCCAAAACGAAGCGCGCCCGAAGGGACTCGAACCCCCAACCTTCTGATCCGTAGTCAGATGCTCTATCCATTGAGCCACGAGCGCCGGAAACCAGCGTTCAGACTACTCGACGTCAGCGGCACAGTCCAAACCACGGCCATCCCGCCGATCCCCGCGCACGCATTTCACCGAAAAGGGGTCTATTGAATCGAGAGCAGTGCGGCACCTGCGGCGGTGAGGCACAATCGGGGCACGGGCCCCGACCCCGGCCCGCTACCGCATTGAGGCGACACCGCGAGGAGCATCCATGACCCTTGGCCCTTCCACGATCCCCAGCAACGCCCCGGCCAACGCGCCAGCCGACCTCTTGTCCTGGGTTGCCGAGATTGCTGAACTCACCAAGCCCGAGTCGATCTACTGGTGCGACGGATCGATCGAAGAACGCGACCGGCTCTTCGAGCAGATGGTCGCTGCCGGCACGTTCATCCGGTTGAACCCCGACAAGCGTCCCAACAGCTACCTTGCCCGCTCTGCCACCTCCGACGTGGCACGCGTGGAATCCCGCACCTACATCTGCTCCCAAGATCCCGCGGACGCGGGCCCCACCAACAACTGGGCCGACCCCGTTGAGATGAAGCAGACTCTCAAGGGCGTCTTCGAGGGTTGCATGCGCGGCCGCACCATGTATGTCATCCCCTTCTCCATGGGCCCCCTGGGCGGCGAGATCTCGAAGCTGGGTGTCGAGATCACCGACAGTCCGTACGTCGTGGTCAACATGCGAGTGATGACCCGGATGGGCGCCGAGCCGATGGCAGCATTCGCCGCCGGCGGGGAATGGGTGCCTGCCGTCCATTCGGTCGGCTACCCCCTGGTGGACGCCGCCGGCAACACCCGTCCTGACCTCCCATGGCCGTGCAGCGACGAGAAATACATCACCCACTTCCCCGAGACCCGCGAGATCTGGTCGTACGGCTCGGGCTACGGCGGGAACGCGCTGCTGGGCAAGAAGTGCTACGCGCTGCGGATCGCCTCCGTCCTGGCACGGGAAGAGGGCTGGATGGCCGAGCACATGCTGATCCTGCGCATCACCGGGCCGGACGGTCGTGTCTACCACCTGACCGCCGCCTTCCCTTCCGCCTGCGGGAAGACGAATCTGGCCATGCTGCGTCCGACCATCCCCGGCTGGACAGTCGAGACTGTCGGCGACGATATCGCCTGGATGCGTCCCGGCCCCGACGGACGCCTGTACGCCATCAACCCGGAGGCGGGTTTCTTCGGCGTGGCACCCGGCACCTCCGAGTCGACCAACCCGACCTGCCTGCACGCCCTCGACCACGACGTGATCTACACCAATGTGGCGCTCACCGACGATGGCGACGTGTGGTGGGAAGGGCTCACCGACACCCCGCCCAACCACCTGATCGACTGGAAGGGCAACGACTGGACGCCGCAGAGTGGCACTCCCGCCGCGCACCCGAACAGCCGCTTCACCGTCCACGCCTCGCAGGCGGAATCGATCGCCTCCGACTGGGAGGACCCCGCCGGCGTGCCGATCGACGTGATCTTCTTCGGGGGACGGCGGGCCCGAAATGTTCCGCTCATCAGCGAGTCCTACGACTGGGAGCACGGCGTGTTCGTCGGCGCCACGGTGTCGTCGGAGCAGACCGCAGCCGCGGAGGGATCGGTTGGGGATCTGCGTCGGGATCCGTTCGCGATGGTTCCGTTCTGCGGCTACAACATGGCCGACTACTGGACCCACTGGCTGGAGATGGGCAAGCTTCTCGGGGACAAGGCGCCCAGGATCTTCCAGGTCAACTGGTTCCGCAAGGCAGCCGATGGCCACTGGCTGTGGCCAGGCTTTGGCGAGAACTCCCGTGCGGTCGAGTGGGCACTGCGCCGGGTCAACGGCGAGATCGGTGCGACCGACGCCATCTCGGGACGGATCCCCTCCCCCGGCGACCTGAACGTCGAGGGCCTCGACATCAGCGACGAGGATCTGGCGGCACTCTTCGCCTTCGACACCGGCTCGTGGGGACGGGAAGCCGCACTGACCGAGGAGTACTTCAACCAGTTCGGCGACAAGACCCCCGAGGCGTTGAAGACGCAACTGTGGTACCTCCGCGAGCGGATCGCGAAGGCCGAGGAAGCCTGATCGACTGATCAAGCCCCGTGGGCACCTGACGGTCACGTCGGGTGCCCACGGTGGCGTTCAGCTGGGGCGTTCAGCTGGTGAGCCCGCGCCGCTTCGGCGTCAGCAGCGCTCGGGTTGAGTGACCAGGCTGGTCCAGCGTCCGCGCAGGTAGGGGTTGGGGTAACGCCCGAGCTCGGGTGCCCCCAGTTCCGCCGCGGCCCGCAGCGGCCAGGACGGTTCGCGCAGCGCCACCCGGCCGAGCAGGACGGCATCGGCGGAATGCTCGTCGAGGACCGCTTGGGCCTGGAGCGCCTCGGTGATCCGTCCGACGGCGCCGGTGGGCAGCCCGGCGGCACGAACGGCGCGCGCCAGCGGCACCTGGTAGCCGGGCTCGGTCGGGATCCTGGCCAGCACATTGCCGGCCGACGAGACATCCATGAAGTCGACTCCGTGCTCGGCGAGCAGCCCGGCGAGCCGGACGGAATCCTCGACGCCCCAACCGCCTTCCAGCCACTCGGTGGCCGAGAGCCGCACGAACAGCGGCTTGCCCTGGGGCCACACCTCCCGGACGGCGTCGACCACCTCGACCAAAAGCCGGGTGCGGCCCTCGAAGCCGCCGCCGTAGCCGTCCGTCCGGTGGTTGGAGAACGGAGAGAGGAATTCGAACAGCAGGTACCCGTGGGCGGCGTGCAGTTCGGCCACGTCGAAGCCCGCCTGGTCGGCCCGGACTGCCGCTGCGGCGAACGCCCGCACCACGTCGGCGATCTGCTCGACGCTCAGCTCGGTGGGCTCCGCCAAACCCGGGAACGATAGCGCCGACGGCCCGACCGTGGGCCAGCCGCCGTCCGCGACAGGCACGGAGCCGCTGGGACCGGCATGGTCGCGGTAGACCGATGCCTTCCGTCCGGCATGGGCGAGCTGGATTCCCATGGCCGCCCCCTGGGCGTGCCCGAACGCGACGATCCGCGCCCATGCCTCCCGCTGGGTGTCGTTCCACAGCCCGGCGTCTTCGGGCGAGATGCGTCCCTCGGGGACGACGGCGGTCGCCTCCACGATCAGCAGCCCGAAGCCGCCGGCGGCCCGGGAACCGTAGTGCACCAGGTGCCATTCGGTCGGGACTCCATCGCGCGCCTCGCACATGTACTGGCACATCGGAGACAGGAAGACACGATTGGGAATCGTGAGCCCGCGCAGGGTGAGCGGGTCGAACAAGGAGGTCATGGGCTCAGGCTAGCCCGGCCCCTCGTCCGCATCGAGGGGGGGCCTCGCTGAGGCCGAGATCACGGTGCCGCGCCCTCGGCTGTAACCCGGGACGAACTGACTGAAACATGAGCGTCAATCCC
>JBAVKY010000357.1:0-2815 GCA_049688555.1 Propionicimonas sp. | reverse complement strand
CCACCCCGGCCAGGTGCTCATCGCCGGCGACGTCGCGACGCTTCTCGACGCCCTGGTAGCCGGCGTCGGCGTACACCACCTCGTCATCGCCGCGGACCAAGCGGGTGATCTCATCAAGGTCGCGCACGTTCGCGTCCGTGGCTGTGACCGTGTGGACGTAGCCGGTACTGCTCATCGAACTGAACGACGACCCTCAGGTTCGATCATGCCGCGAGTCAGATTGCGGCTGTTTCGCGCCTCGGGAGCGCGGAGCGGTCTCAACTCGCAGAGCAGATGATAGTGCACATATGATGCACGGTTCGTCGGGGCGAGGTGCGTGAGAGGGCTAAACGCGGTAGTCAGATGCATTTTGAAACGGGTGGGCGCAGAGGGACTCGAACCCCCGACCCCTTCCTTGTAAGGGAAGTGCTCTAACCAACTGAGCTATGCGCCCGCAGTGAGGATGCCCCAAGGCTCCACCGAGAAATCATTGTGGCAGTCCGCAGTAACGTTGACGAACTGAAGCGGCCATCACCAAGAAGTGGGTGGGGCTAGCCGACCCGCAACTTCGACTCAAGCTGGCTGATCGTCGTGTCAGTCAGGCCGAGCCCGTCTCGCAGGTAGCCGTCCAGGTCGCCGTAGCGCTTGGCGACCTCGTCCAGCCCCGCTTGCAGGTAACTCGCGTCAACTTCCTTCCCCACTCTGGCGATGTCCGCTTTCTCCGTCCCTTGCTCCACCTTGGTCTTGGCGTAGCTCTTCTGGACGAGATCAGCGCGATAATCGTTCGAGGCCAGAAACTCGGCCATGACGTTCTCGTCGCTCGCTCCGGCGATGTACTGGAGCATGGCCGACACCCACCCCGTCCGATCCTTGCCCGCGGTGCAGTGAACCAGAACGGGTCCATCGGCCGCAGCGATGTCCTCCAGCAGCTTGGCCAGACGATCTCGCTGTGGCTCACTCGCGACAAACTGCCGATAGACCGCCTGCATGTGCTCCATCGCGACAGCCACCGACGTCTTTTCACCCGAAGGCACAGCATCTCCAGCAAACAGATTGACCAAGTGATAGGTGGCACCTTCGATCTCGGGATCTGGAATGCGCTTTGCCACCGAGGGGGATCGCAGGTCGAACACAGCTGTGATCCCAAGGCTGGTCAGTTGCTTACTCTCCGACGAGGAGAGTTTGGCAAGCCTCGCGGAGCGATACACCACGCCGCGCGCCATGTGTTCGCCACCAGCGAGCGGCAGTCCGTTGCCTTCCCCTGCCACGTCCCGGAAATTCACGACACTGGTGAGCTTGACAGTCGGCAGAACCGAGCTGGAACCGGCGAGGGGTTTGGTCACAGGGGGTGTGGGAGTGACGGCTTCGGCGGTCGCGCGCGGGACCTCAGCCGCCGTTCCCGCCGCCGCTGCACCGGGGACGGCGCACCCAGCGAGCAGCAGCACACCGCTCACGACCAGTGATGTCCCCCAGCGTCTCGTCATCGGGCGAGAATACCATCGCCGATCAGCGTGCCACCGGCGGTGTCACGGCCGCCCGGGCCCCATCAGCGACGCCCGCCCTTGGGGCGGACGAGCTTGTGCGCCTGCCAGTCCGGGGCCACAGAGGCCGGGTTGGCCAGGGCCAGGCCCGCGGTGAGTGCCGCCTCGGAGAGGTCCGTGGGATCGACATACCCCGCCCTTCCCACCTTCGGTGTCAGCAGCCAGATATGACCGCGGCTACCAAGGTCGGTGAGTGCGTCAACCAGACCGTCCCCAAGGTCGCCGTCCTCGGCGCGCCACCACAGCAACACCACATCGACAGCCTCGAGGGCCTCATAGACGAAGTCCTCACCCAAGGCATCGATCAACTCCTCGCGGAAGTCCTCATCGACGTCGGAATCCCAACCAAGCTCCTGCACGACCGCTCCGGGGCCAAGGCCCATGGACGATGCGCGGTCGGACGAACCGGGCACGGTGCTCACGCGCTTGACCCCTCTTTCGGATGCACAACCAACTCGTGACAGAAGCCTGCCAGATCGCGCAGCCAGAACAAAGCGGGATTCGCCGTCCTCAGGCGTCTCCGCCAGCGGAACCGCTCTTGCCGGCCGTCACGTCGCCCAGGCGGTACATCTCAGCTGCCTTGGCCGGCCAGGACGGATCGACCTCACCGCGCTTGGCGAGCAGCTGCAACGTCCGGACGGCGACCGACGGCCCGTCGATGTGGAAGTAGCGCCGTGCAGCTGCCCGGGTGTCGGAGAAGCCGAACCCGTCCGCCCCCAAGGATGCGAAGTCGCCCGGCACCCAGTTGATGATCTGGTCCTGCACCTGCCGCATGTAGTCGGAGACCGCAACCACCGGGCCGGGACGCCCGGTCAGCTTCTGGGTGACCCACGCCACCCGCTGGGGCTGATCCGGGTGCAGGAACGCCTGCTCGTCGGCGGCCAGCCCGTCGCGGCGCAGCTCGTTCCAGCTGGTGACGCTCCAGACATCGGCGACCACGCCGAAGTCCTTCTTGAGCAGTTCCTGGGCCTCCAGTACCCACGGCACCGCAACCCCGGAGGCCAGCAGCTGGGCTCGGCGTGCGTCAGCGTTGACCCCCTCGAAGGACCCTTCCTTCAACAGGTAGAGGCCCTTGAGAATGCCCTCGGCGTCGACGCCCTCGGGCTCGGCGGGCTGCGGCATCGGCTCGTTGTAGACCGTCAAGTAGTAGATGACGTCCTCGGCCGACTCGCCGAACATCCGACGCAGGCCGTCCTCCATGATGTGGGCGATCTCGTAGCCGTAGGCCGGATCGTAGGCAACCACCGCGGGGTTGGTGGCTGCGAACATGTGGCTGTGGCCGTCCATGTGCTGGG
>JBAVKY010000356.1:0-5073 GCA_049688555.1 Propionicimonas sp. | reverse complement strand
GCATTGTGAAGAGCCCTCAAAGACCTCGCGGGCGATTGCGTCGACGGTCTTGGCCGCGCTCTGCTGGAAGGGCGTCTTGAAGCCGTTCAGACCCACAACCGTGCCGGGGTCCGCGAAGCCGTCAGGTTCCTGGTCCTGCTCAACGTCATGAGCCACGGAGAACCTGAACTGGCGACCGCGAAGGGACCCGTCGGCGTCGACATAGGCACTGCGGACCTCGACCTGGTCGAATGCCTTCAACCAGAGCAGGCGTCCGACACCGCGGCAGCCGATCCCCGCTTTGTAGTCGCTGTCCAGCGTCTCGAACGAGGCCATGTTCTCCGGCGTGAAGCCCACGCCATTGTCCTCAATGGTGAAGCCTACGATCGGCTTCAGCGGTGCACGCCCTGGGCCGGGCGTCAAGAGATCGAGCGCATCCTGGGGATCGCGATAAACCCTCACGCAGAGGCTTCCCTGTCCGGCCTCGTCGCCGAAACGGGTGTCGATCGCCTGGATGCTGTTCACAACCGCCTCGAGCAGCGGCAGGAGTGCATGGCTTTTCGGCAGGCTGGTGTTCCGGACCCGGCCCGCCAAGGATGTGGTCAGCGCCACGATTCCCCCTCTCTGCTTCGACCCTAGCAACCTATCCGGGGGCGCTGACATGCTCTGGCAAATGGCGGAGAGTTGAAGACCGGCGTCGGTGCATCGCTCCGATCGGTCTTGAACTCCCGGATTTGCCCCGGGTGGTGCGCTGCTCCGTCGCCAGTCGACCGTGCGGCCGGACCGTAGGGCTGGCGTGTGGAGCCGGCGTGGCTGTGCCGCTACCACTCGAGCTCATCGAGGATTGCCGCCGCGTGGGAGTTGCCAGCCGCGGCCAACCGCGCGAGCTCGTCGCGATCCTCGCGTTCCAAGGCGAGCTCCACGAGGCGGTCCTCGAATCCAAGAGAGAAGCGGTTGAGGCCGGCGGAGACGACAGCTGGACGCTCACGACCGTCCATGGGCGCACTCTCGAGGTCGCAACCGACCCTGCCCCCTTTCGCCGCCTGTCGCCGCACGCTGGTGCTGGCGTCGTTGGCACCGGCGCCCTGAAGGAATACTGCGGCTCCGCAACTCCCACTGCGCTCCTTGCGGTCGGCCACTTGCCAGTGAAACCCGGAATTGTCGGCAGCGGACGGCCGCGATCCTGGCGGGCCTCGCTGACTGCCAGGTACCGGCGCACCTTGTCGTCGTGGACTTCGGACTGGTGGGCCATTTCCTTCTTGGGCAACCCGAGTCAGCGCCCTTTGTCGCGATCTGCTCCAGGGACACGGGACGGCCAGTGTCGAGGGGAAGACCCACGCCGGCGTCACCGTTGGCGTCCCTACTGCGCGGATGCCTCGGCTCCTTCGGAAGTTGCGCCCGAGCGAGTCGCCGCGCCAAGGTCATCATGGTGAGCGTCAGTTGCTGTGAAGACGTCACTGTGCCGAGGTACCACTAGGCTGCGTGTGAGCGCGAACCGTCCGGTTCGTGCAACCCCGCCGCAGAACTTGGAGGTTGCCGAGTGACCGACGATGTCGTTCAGGCAGTCCCGGCTGCAGAGCGCTCCGATGACTCCTGGGGCGGTCGGGTTGACTTCGCGCAGCGCCTGACCCGCCTGTTTGAGGAGACCAAGCGCCCTGACGGCAAGCGGTGGACGCTGCAATTCGTCGCTGACGAATGCGTCGCCCGGGGCCAGTCGGTTACCAAGGCCTACATCCTGCACCTGAAGGCCGGCCAGCGCACCGAGCCGCGGCTGAGCCTCGTGGAGGCTCTGGCGGACGTCTTCCGGGTGCCGGTTACGTACTTCACGGCCGACTACGCCGGCCGGGTCACGTCCGATCTCCTGCCGCTGTTGATGGCCATGCAGGATCCCGGCCTGCGCCGGGTGTTGGGACGCGTCGATGTAGCCGAGCTGGTAGCACTGTCTGAGCCACCGCTGAGTGACCTCGTTGACGAGTACGGGTTGAGCGGGCTGCTCGCTCGGTTGGCCAACCCGGAGGTCCGGGCGATGCTCGCCGGCGTTGACGTCGGCGTGGGTTCCTGACGCTCGCGATCAGGCAGGGCGGAAGCTCACTCGGTCCCCTGAACCATCAGGCCCCGCCGAGTTGCCAAGGCGGCGAGAACCAGCGAGCGGAATCTTGGTGGCGCGTCCTCGAACGCGGTCGGGATCAGCGGGTCCTGCACCCAAGCGGGAAGGGCCAAGGTGCTCACGTTCGGCGCATGAAGTTGCGCATCGCCCGGGCGCCGGGGCCCAGGGCGCAGCGGGGTGGCCAGAGGCGGGGCCTCCTCCCGAGCCAATCGCGCTGCGGCCAATCGGGAAGCATCGCCGGAGTCCCCGGTATCGGGGGGCGTCAGTGGTGTTGCCTTCATCCCTTGTCCCATCGGCTGGGGAGCCGAGTTGCCTCGCGCCCGTCCCCCGACCGGGGCGCTCGGCTCCGGCGGGCGAAGCGGCGTGACCGGTGGCTTTGGCCCACCCTCAGCAGGCTGATCCTCCGGCTGCGACGCGACTGCGGCCTCGCGAGCCGGGGCACACTGTGGGGCCGACTCGGCATCCGCCGCCTTGGGCGTTGGGATATGCAGGATCCAGCCCGTCAGGATGAGGTCGGGGTCCTCGAGGCGGCCGCCACCGGGCTGGCGGACGTCTCTGGATGCTTCGGCGATGACCGGCCATTCGGTCGGCTCGCCGAGCTTCCGATCGGCGATATCCCACAAGGAGTCGCCGCGCCTGACGCGGTAATCGCGCCACGGCACTCCTTCGGCGTCCTCCGAGGTGGGCTCTGCTTTGGCCGACGCGCTTCCTGCCAGCTCGTGACTCTCCTCGCCCTCGGTGCGCTGTGCTGGGGACAGCACGGCCGTCACGTGGGACCCGGCCGCAACGCTTGCCGTCGACGGGGGCGGGGACGTTGCCCTGGCGGCGCTCCCCGCGGGAGCGAGCGTGGCGAGCAGCGTTACGGCGGTGACCGCCCATGCTGCGGTGTGTTGAGGGATGAACGGTCCGAGCCGGGGGGTGCGGATACCGCGGGCTCGGGACACGAGCTCGACTACGAACGCGAGGACGAACACGAGCCAGCAGATCCAGCCGATGGCGAGAAGCGTCAGGAGGAACAAGCCGCCGTCACCGGGGGCCAGGAGCTCAGACGGCAGCTCGTCAAGTGCGGGCATCAAGCCGGCCAGCTGGCGGTAGGCACCCAGCAGGAAGGCCGGCAATCCGACGAGCGCAAGTGCAAGGACGGCCAGCCCGGCTAGGCCGGTGGACAGGCGTCGAATCATTGGATCACTCCTTGCTGCACCTCGACGAGTTCGACGGTGGCCTCGCCTATGACGGAGCTGGGCGACACGCCGATCGCAGACAGAAACACCGGCCGGTACACCACCTGGGCGGCCACGTGCAGCCGTCGTCCGCCTTCCGAGACGGTCACGTCCCCGGTCATGCCGGCGCTGCGCAGGCAGGCCCTCACCCGGGAGGCGGCAGCGGTCGGATGCACTCGAGCGCGCCCCTCTCGAGCGGCGTTCAAGTCGACGGCCTGGGTGCCGCACCGGGCGGCGGCCGCAGCTTGATCGTCGGCTTGAGCGAGGGCCCGGGCCTTCCCGGCCCCGTCCACGACCAGCCCGACCACAGCGATCAGGGCGAGGCCCAGCACGGCAATCATCAAGGACACTGAACCCCGCTCGTCGCGGCGCATGCGGCCCGTCATGGTCGAGCCGTCCAAGGGTCTGTGGGCATCGAGGCCGACGCCCGCAGCGTCTTGGTGCCCGGGAGGCCGGGCAGGCCCACATCTGACAGCTGGACTCGACAGGCGACGTCGACGGTCACCGCGCCGGGCCGACCGACGGGAAGGGCTAGGTCGGTGGCGTCGACGTCGATCTCGGTCGAGGTGCAGTGCAGACCCTGACCGTCGAGCACGCGTCGCGCAGTGTCCCGGCCGGTCGCGGCCCCAGCGCCCGGTGCCCGTTCGAGGCTCGTCTCGCGAGCCGCCTGAGCGGCCGCGGTCTGCACACTCTGCCCGGCGAGCGCGACTCGCCCAGCTGCGATCACCAACGCCAACAGCGCGAGCAGGGCTGGGCCGATCACGACCACCTCGAGGGTGGTCGAACCCCGGTCGCGGACTGCGCTGTTCATCAGCCGACCCGGGGGGCTTGGAGCTCGACAACGGCCATCGGCAGCTCCCCGCCCGAGAGCGTGAAGCTGATCACCCCGGACTGGCCGGCCCCGGCCCAGTCGACCCGCCAGTGGGTGGTGGGCCGAATCTTGAAGGTGCCGCCGGGTTGGGCGCCGGAGTCCTGGTAGTACGTGTAGCCGCAGGTCGGGGAGTTCCCCGTACCGAGCCCTGGCCGCCATTCGGTGCCTGCATTGCTGCAACGCGCGACATCGCCGTTGCCCATATCCCATTCGACCTGGGTGACATGAGCGGTGGCTGTCACCGACACGGAACCCGCCGAGGCCGTGCGGCTTATCGGGCCCATCGAGGCGGGCCCGCCATTGGCCACCCACAGCCAGGTCTGCAGCCCCACTATCCCGTCGCCGCCGTTCAACGGGGTGGCACCCACGTTGGCGCCAACCAGGTGCATGCGCTCGATGGCTTCCTCGGCCAAGGTGACCGGATCCACGAGGACCGGAGCGCCCGCGGCACCTGGTGATGGGGCCCAGAACATGTGGTCTCCGCCGATCGTGGTCAAGCCGGTTGGGTCGGGGCAGGTGGCCCAGTAGATGGCACCCTCGGTCCGGCCATTCCAGATCGGATCCGACGCAGGCGGCTGTGGGGACATGCGCTGCACCCAGCACTTCTGCTCCTCGTTCCACACCCCCCGCTCGCTCTGGCAGTCCACCGTCACACCATCAACGGCGCACGCCCGCTCTCCGGGCTCCTTGAACCCGACCGCGGTCGAACCTGGCGCACCGCCGGTTGCCCGACCCGCGTGGCCGGGGTCCTCCGCGGTCACCTCGACCTGGCCTCCGCCGCCACCGCCGCTGACACTCACCGGCGAGTCGTTGGTCGCTGCCGCGACTGGCGCAACCGTGATGCCGAAGATGCGCAGGGCGGTGGCCGCGGTGGAGGCCACGGTGGGGGTCAGCAC
>JBAVKY010000355.1:0-10483 GCA_049688555.1 Propionicimonas sp. | reverse complement strand
CGTCCTCATTGAGGCGACCACCCTCTGGCGAGGGTGGTCGCCGCCTACTTGGCCCGTTACCGTGGCCAGACCCGCATCCACACCCAGTCGGACCTGCGCGCCTGGTTCACCCACCCTGGGCTTGTCGCACCTGCAGTTCGATGCCCTGCTCAGCGCGTCTCGCACGTCGGCGAGCATCAACGACTTCGCCCTGGTCGCCTTGCTTGGACTGCTCGGGCCGAATCCGCGCAACCTGCGTGACGTGCGGATCGCCGCCCGTCACGCCGACCCACGGACGAGGATGCGGTATGACCGTGCCCGAAAGAACCTCGACCGGCACCCCAACTACATCGTCGCCGCCCACATGGCCTCCGGCACCTGACATCACGAGGTCGCTGACCGGTCGGGTGCTCTCGTGGACTGTTCGGCATGTTGCCGATGGCCATTGACGTGGAGCGCTTGCGCGAGGCGTGCCAGCGCTACGGCATCGTCCGTCTGGAGGTCTTCGGCTCCTCGGCCCGCGGCACGGCGGGTCCCGACAGCGATATCGATCTGCTGTACACGTTGGCGCCGGGTGCTCGCCTTGGGTGGGAAATCGAAGACTCGGCCTTGGAGCTGGAGGCGGTCTTGGGTCGCCCGGTGGATCTGGTTTCTCGCCGAGCGGTGAACGCTCGGATTCGGGATCAGGTGTTGCAGGAAGCGCGGCCGTTCTATGCCGCGGCGTGAGGTCTCCTGCTCGGCGAGATGATCGATGCCGCCGAGCAGGCCAGAGCCTGGTGTCAGGTCGCGACGTCGACGCGATCGAGGCTGACCGGCAGGTGCGTGATGCGCTGCTGTGGAACTTCACCGTCCTGGGTGAGGCCGCGGCGCAGCTTCCAGAAGACTTCAAGACGGCGCATTCGAGCCTGAACTGGGCTCGGCCGAGCCAACCGCGGAACCGGATCGTGCACGGCTACTGGTCGATCGACCTCGAAATCCTGCACGCGACAGCCAGCGACGACCTCCCCTCATTCGTCGCCGAACTGAAGGCCGTCCTGGCCGCCATCGAGTCGTAGCGGCGCCCGCCGCCGACCGGGACCATCCGATGACCCCTGACACCGTCACCACCACCATCTGGCGGCGAAAATGACCGCCGCGAACGCACGGATCCGCCGCGCCCGGTGCGCTACGGAGGCGGGTGATCGAACGGGTTGAACACGGTCAAGGCGCTCACGCGGGCGAAGTCCTTGATGTTTCTGGTGGCCAGGGTAGCCGCGTGTGTGAGGCGGATTCCTGCGATCTGTGCGTCGGCCAGCGACATCGGTCGTCTTTGATCCATGCTGTCGACCAGGAGTCGGGCGGTGGCTCTGGCGGCCGCACGTCGTAGGTGGCGATGGTGTCGGCGAACGCATCGACCACTCTGGTCCATCGACGCTCCAAGTCCTTGCGACGGCGGCCTTTGGGAAGTCGTCCCAGGCCGCGGTCGATCTCCTCGACGGTCACGACGCTGATGGTCAGGTCTGCGGCTCCCAAGCTCTGCGCCCACGCCCACTCCCGCGCGCGGGGGTCGGGGGTGTCCTTCATGAACTCCGAGACGATGTTGGTGTCGGCGATGATCACGACGGATCGACCGGACGCGGCGACCCGGTGCGATCTGGCAGTAGAAGCCCTCGACGACCTCCTCCAGTAGCGCGCCCTATTGGCCGCTGATGGGGGGGTACGGCCTTGAGGGGAAGGGGCGTTTCGGCCCGCGCGGCAGCGCCCCCGGCCCGGGTCGGGGGCGCCGCTATGTTCAGCGTGCGGGGCGCGTGGTTTGGGTGATGGTGGCCAGGTCTGCGCTGACGTCGAACCTGACCGATGCGCCGGCCTTGGTGCCGAGCGCGTCGTAGGAACCGTCGGGGTCCTTGCGGACGCTGGTGACAGTGACTGCGGAGTCTTTGGCGGTGACCGCGGCGCTGACCTTGTCCGCCTCCGCCCCGGTCACCGGGGTGTCGGTCGAAGGACCGCCCCGGCCTCCACCGTGGCCCGCGCTCGGGGTGCCGGATGCGGATGCGGTTGGCGTGCCGGCGGACGAGCTCGGCGAGGGCGTGGGTGATTCAGCGAAAGCGAGGCTGCCACCACCGATGGCAAGGACCGCGACCACCCCGGCCCCGGCCGCTGAGGCGACGGCGATCTTCTTCATGCGTGGGTTCATTCGTGCTGCTCCTTGAAATGGTGGTACCGACGGGCGCCGGTAGCTTCACTGATCTCCAAGGTCGTGTCCCAACCTGTCGTCACGCTGTCAGTGCCGCGGAGTCCGGGTATGAAAACGGGACCGCAAGGATGGAGGGCCCTACCTCGGTCCGAGCGGGGATGGGGCAAGGCTGGCGATACGCCCCGACTCCCTCATCTCTTCCATCACGAACGAAGGGCGTGGACCGGCCGATGGATGTCGATGATCCGACCTTTCACAGGACGCAGGCAATCGCCGCACCGGGCGTGCCGGCAACTCGGAATCGCCTTTTTGAAGCGTGGGTCGAGTCAGGCGGCCGGCCGCCGCGTTTCGCGCGTGAAGCGGCCCGCAAACAGTTTCCACTCCCACAACGTGAGCGCCATGAAGACTGCGGTGCCGGCGACCGCGCCGGTCCTTCGGTGCTGAAAGGCAGCCACCATGGCGCCCACGAGTGACGCACTGGCCATGCCCGTCAGGGCCAACACCGTCGGCTCCGACGTCGGGTCCCGGGACCAGGACTCCTCGCCCAGCATGGCCTGGGTCGCAAACGACGACATGTGGCGAGCCGGCGGGGTCATCACCGGGTTGACCGCAAACCAAGCGCCGATCGGCACGTACAACCACCAGCGCCGAGTCCACAATGGCACCAACAGCAGTGGTGTGCTCAGGAGCCTCGACCAGGCGCTCAACGGATGAGCGTGCCGCTTGAACATGCGAGCGTAGAAGCCGTCGTTGGAAGCCACGATCCAGCTTGACACCTCCGTCACAATCACGGCCACCAATCGCACGACTCTGCCGCGGTCAGCATCGTCAGCCGGGCCTTTGGAGTTTGCGTGGTGACCCACCACCTCACCGCCCGCACCGACGATCTCAGCGGTGCCCGGCGCGCGGATTTCAGTCCAGGCAGAACTCGTTGCCCTCGGGATCACGCATGACGATGAACCCCGCGCTCGACCAGTCGTCCGGCTCGTGGCGTTCCACGCGGGTGGCGCCCAAGGCCTCCAGTTCGGCACAACGCTTCTCGAGGGCTTGCATGCGTTCGTCCCCCTTGAGCCCCACGGCGGCGCGCACGTCGAGGTGGACGCGGTTCTTCGTCGTCTTGGCCTCGGGCACCTGCTGAAAGAACAGCCGCGGTCCCTTGCCGTCCGGGTCGAACAGGGCGTAGGCCGAGTTCCACCGCTCCTTCGGGACCCCGAACGCCTCGAGAGCCTCCTCCCAGGTGGCATGCCCTTGGGGCGGCGGGGCGGGCTCATAGCCCAGCGCGTACGCCCAGAACGTCCCCAGCGCCTTGGGGTCCGCGGCGTCGAAAGTGACCTGGATCGTGACTGCCATGATGCCAATCCTGCCGGGTGCGCCGGGGATGTTCCATGCCCCGGGGCCGGACTGATCGTCGACTTCCGCCGGGTGAGCAGCCAATTCGCTCGCCAGCTGCTCACCATCAGCGACGGCTGCGTCTGTGAGGTGGACTTGGGACTCGCTCTTGGGGGAGGCGGAGGGCTTCCCCCTACTGGACGGCGCCAAGCACGTCGCGGAGCTTTGCCGCGAAGGCCTCCGGCTGGCCGGCGTACCCGCCGTCGCCTCCGACGAAGCCGCCGTGGTGGCTGGGGAACATCACCAGGTCAGTGTTGAGGAGTTTCGCGAGTTCCGCGGCGGCACGTCCAGGAAGCTGATGACGAGACTCCACTCCCGCGGCGATGACGATGGTGGCGGGGGCCCGGACCAGCGCTCCGGGGTCGATGTGGAAGTCCGTCACCTCCTGTGATGCTCCTGAGAGCAGCGGGTTGTCCCGGAGGCCGTCGTCCTCGGTCGGCAGACCGAACGCTGCCGGATCAGGTGCAGATTGGGCCAGAAACTCGGGCGTGAACTCGCCCGGTGTCGAAGTCAGCACGAAGAAGCGGGCCATCCCCGCGCCGAAGCCATTCTGGCGGTAATCCTGTGACACCTGCCGGAACGCCTGTCGGGCATACTCGGCATCCGGCAGGACTTCCAGGACGGGCGGCTCGTGAGCAACCAGGATCGTCACATCGTTTGGATGCAGCGTGACCAGGGCAAGCCCGGTCACCGCGCCGCCACTGGAACCGAAGACGTCGACCGGCGCTGTGCCGATCGCCTCGATCACCCGGTGAACGTCCTCGGCGTTCAGCTGCGGGGTGTGCTCAGCATCGGGCACCACGCTCCGCTCGACACCGCGCGGGTCGTAGGTGACCACGGTCCGATCCGGGAAGTTGGACGCCAACGCGTCGAACCCACTGGCGCCCATCGGATGACCGATCAGCAGCAACGGACGTCTCCCGTCCGTCGGTCGCAGCGGGCCGCGCACGTCGTAGGCGAGCACCCCACCGGGCACTTCCAGCGTGTAGCCCTCCGCCTTCACCGCATTCCCCTCTTTGCCGGTCCGCTGACAGCCTCGCCCACCGGTCGGCATCCGGCAACGGTCGGCGGCGCAGCACAATTGCGACTGAGTGATCTCGATTCAAGCCGAGTGTCAGGCCGACCACCGGCGTCGGGTGACGTGAGGGTCCGTCACCGGAAGTGGGCCCCCTCTCCACCCGGTCCTGCGAGGCCGGTGCTCAGTGCTGCATGTCGACAAACCGGCTGTAGTGACCCTGGAAGGCAACTGTCACCGGCTTGGTCTGGCCGTTGCGGTGCTTGGCGATGATGAAGTCCGCCTCGCCCGTCCGTTCGGAGGCGTTGTTGTACATATCTTCGCGGTGCAGCAGGATCACCACGTCGGCGTCCTGTTCCAGCGACCCGGACTCGCGCAGGTCAGACAGCATCGGCTTCTTGTCCGTCCGCTGCTCGGGGCCACGGTTCAGCTGCGACAGCGCCACGACCGGCACTTCGAGCTCCTTGGCCAGCAGCTTCATCTGCCGGGAGAACTCCGAGACCTCGAGTTGGCGGCTCTCCACCCGTTTGCCGGAGCTCATCAGCTGCAGGTAGTCGACGATCACCAGCTTGAGGTCGTGGCGCTGCTTGAGGCGACGGGCCTTCGCGCGGATCTCCATCATGGTGAGGTTCGGGGAATCGTCGATGAACAGCGGCGCCGACGACACCTCACTGGTCTTGCGGGCGATCCTCGACCAGCTCTCGTCGCTCACCTTGCCGGTGCGGATGTCCTGCAGTGCCACCTGCGCCTCGGCGGACAGCAGGCGCATCACAATCTCGGTCTTCGTCATCTCCAGGCTGAAGAAGGCTGAGCACAGCCCGTGTCCGATGGACGCCGAGCGAGCCAGATCGAGCCCGAGCGTCGACTTGCCGACTCCTGGCCGCGCGGCGATGATCACCATCTGCCCCGGGTGGAGGCCGTTGGTCAGCTCATCCAGCTCGACGAAACCGGTGGGGACCCCAGACATGATTCCGTGCGCCTGTAACGCCTCGATCTGGTCCAGCGTCGGTTCCATCAGCGATGACAGGGGCTCGTAGTCTTCGGACGCCCGGCCCTCCGAGACCTGGTAGATCGCCTGCTGCGCGGCGTCCACGATGCCGGCGACGTCTCCTTGCCCGGCATAGCCCAGTTGGGAGATCTTGATTGACGCTTCCACCAGCCGCCGCAGGATCGCCTTCTCGCGGACGATCTCGGCGTAGTAGCCGGCGTTCGAGGCGATCGAGACCGTCGACAGCAACTCGTGAATGTAGATGTGGCCGCCGACCTGGCCCAGGTGACCGCGCTTGGTCAGTTCGTCGGCGACGGTGATCGCGTCGGCGGGCTCGCCGCGTCCGTACAGGTCGACGGTGGCGTCGTAGATCTGCTCGTGAGCCGGACGGTAGAAGTCGCGGCCCTTGACGATCTCGATCACATCGCCGACCGCATCCTTGCTGATCAGCATCGCGCCGAGCACGCTCTGCTCAGCCTGCACGTCCTGCGGTGGAGTGCGGTCCGCGGCGCCGTACTCAGGGGCTTCCTCCCGGTATGGCATTACTTCAGCCAGCGACACCTTCGTCCCCTCCGATACGGCTCGCAATCATGTGACTATCACAGACGAAGCCTCTGACAGTTTCCTCATGGCGGTGTGGGCACGAGGCTCCGGAGCGCTTGTCGCGGCCCGGCGCCGACCGTCAGAGCAGTCACGCTAGACCCCTTCAGGGGCATGCTCAACGACTGACTTCACAGGCCCCTGTGGACAGTCTGGGGATAACCGTTCGGGCCTGCCTCAGGGCCTGTGCGCGACGGGGTGCCTCAGCTGTGGACAACCACTGATCTTCGGCGGTGATTCCTCTCTGACAAGGGGATAGGCACGTCCCGCCATGTGGACGGAAAGTGTCCAGCAGGTTACGAACCTCCGTGAGCAGGGCACTTGACAACACTCCGAGAGCGCGTGTAAGGGCCCGATTCCGACGAGTTATGCACATGCCGTCCACAGGCAAACTGTTTGAATTGGATACCCATGGGGGGTATCCTGACAAGGGAGGATGAAAATGATCGAGGAACACCAAGCACACCCGTCCCACGAGGCCGGTGAGAAGGCCGGTGACGAGGGTGCAGGAGTGACTGATGCGCACGCGACGCACGGCTACTCCGACAACAAGGCCGCCTACCTACGGCGCCTGAAGCGCATCGAGGGCCAGGCCCGCGGTCTGCAGCGGATGGTGGAGTCCGACGTCTACTGCATCGAGATCCTGACTCAGGTATCGGCCATGACCAAGGCGCTGGAGTCCTTCGCCCTGGCCATGTTGGCCGAGCACCTCAGCCATTGTGTCGTCAAGGCCGCCCAGGCCGGCGGCGCCGAGGCTGAGGAGAAGGTCGCCGAGGCGTCGGCGGCGATCGCCCGTCTGGTGCGTTCCTGACCACGCCACATCCAATTTTCGAAACACGAAGGAGCACGACCATGATCAGCACCTACACCGTCACAGGCATGACCTGCGGCCACTGCGTCAAGGCCATCAAGGAAGAAGTGGGCGGCATCCCCGGTGTCACCGGCGTCGAGCTGGCGCTTGAGGGAGGCGCGCTCACCGTCCACAGCGAAGCCCCCATCGACTTCGACCGCATCGTCGAGGCGGTCTACGAGGCCGGCGAGGAATACAGCGTCGCCTGACTCCGATCGTCCCGGGCCGAGCCCATAAGGAAGTGGCATGACAACCGAGCAGCGCGAATCTGTCGAACTCGACATCAGCGGGATGACCTGCGCCTCCTGTGCGGCCCGGATCGAGAAGAAGTTGAACAAGGTGGCGGGCGTTCAGGCCTCCGTCAACTACGTCACCGAGAAGGCGACCGTGCTGTACCCGGCTCCGATCCGGGTGGCGGACTTGATCGCGGTCGTCGAGAACACCGGGTACCTGGCCGCCCTGCCCGACCCGGAACTCCCCGAGGTGGATCGGGCAGCGAAGCTGCGCACCAAGGTGATCGGGGCTGCTGCCCTGGGCATCCCGGTGATCCTGCTGGCCATGGTGCCCGCGTGGCAGTTCCCCGGCTGGCAGTGGTTCTCGCTGGCGCTCACGCTGCCGGTCTTCGGCTGGGCCGGGTGGCAGTTCCACCACTCGGCGTGGGTGAACGCGAAGCACGGCGCCACCACCATGGACACCCTGATCAGCCTGGGCACCACCGCGGCGCTGCTCTGGTCGCTGTACGCGCTGATCTGGGGGCACGCGGGTGAGATCGGCTACACCCACCCCTTCGACCTCCAGCTGATGCGGGGCCACGGCGAGGCCAACATCTACCTCGAAGCCGTGGTCGGCATCATCGTCTTCCTACTCCTGGGACGCTGGATCGAAGCGCGCGCCAAGTACCAGGCGGGCGATGCGGTCCGAGCCCTGCTGCAGCTGGGCGCCTTAGAGGCGACCCTGCTGCGAGACGGCGTGGAGTCCCAGGTTCCGATCGAGCGGCTCCGAGTGGGGGATCGGTTCGTCGTCCGTCCGGGCGAGAAGGTGGCCACCGACGGCGAGGTGGTGTCCGGCTATTCGGCTGTCGACAACTCGATGATCACGGGCGAGTCGGTGCCGGTCGACGTGGTGGTCGGCGACCTGGTCACCGGTGGCACCTTGAACACCAACGGGCGGCTCGTCGTCCAGGCGACCCGGGTCGGCAAGGACACCCAACTGGCCCACATCGCGCGGCTGGTCGAGGAGGCCCAGACCGGCAAGGCTCGGGTGCAGCGGCTCGCCGACCGGATCTCCGACGTCTTTGTGCCCACCGTGCTGGTGCTCTCGGTGCTCACCCTGCTGGGGTGGCTGCTGGCGGGCGAGAGCCTGGCCTTCGCCGCGGCGGCCGCGGTGGCCGTGCTGATCATCGCGTGCCCCTGCGCGCTCGGTCTGGCGACTCCCACGGCACTGCTCGTGGGTACCGGACGCGGCGCCCAACTGGGCATCGTCATCAAGGGCCCCGAAGCACTCGAAAGCGCTCGTGAGATCGACACCATCGTGCTCGACAAGACCGGAACCGTGACGACCGGCCAGATGGCGGTGGTCTCGGTCGATCCGCTCCCCGGGGTGGGCACCGCCGAACTGCTGCGTTACGCCGGCGCCGCCGAATCCGGCTCGGAGCATCCGATCGCCCGCGCGATCGCCCAGCACGCGGCCTCCGACCTGCCCCTCGAAGGCTTCAGCAACGAACCGGGACGCGGCGTGAGCGCCGTCGTGGCCGGCCGAGCGGTGCGGGTGGGCCGGCTTGACTGGGTGGTTGCACCAAAGCCTTCCCAGGACGGCGCTGCGCGGCCCGAGACGGCCGCTGGAGACCCACTGGCGAAGGCCATGGTGCAAGCGGGGGTCACCACGATCGCGGTCGCCTGGGAGGGCGCCCTGCGCGGCACCATCGCTGTCGCCGACACGGTCAAGCCCGGTTCCGCCGACGCGGTGGCGAGCTTCCGGGCGCTCGGTCTCACGCCGATGCTGGTCACCGGGGACAGCCGGACGACCGCGGCGGGCGTCGCCTTGCTGGTGGGCATCAGCGACGTGATAGCCGACGTGCTGCCCCAGGACAAGGTCGCAGCGGTCAAGCGATTGCAGGCGCAGGGGCGCCGCGTGGCGATGGTCGGCGACGGCGTGAACGACGCCGCAGCCCTGGCCCAGGCCGATCTGGGCATCGCCCTGGGCACGGGGACGGAGGCCGCGATCCAAGCCTCCGACCTGACCCTGATGCGCGGCGACCTGCGCGTGGCCGTCGACGCGATCCGGCTCTCCCGCGCGACGCTGGCGACCATCAAGGGCAATCTGTTCTGGGCGTTCGCCTACAACGTGGCCGCGATCCCGTTGGCGGCCCTTGGCTACCTCAACCCGATGATCGCCGGCGCGGCGATGGCCTTCTCGTCCGTCTTCGTGGTGCTCAACAGCCTGCGGTTGCGCACCTTCCGTCCCGCCTGACCGCGGTCGCCCCGATACCGCCAGGACGGTGTTCAGTTCTCGGAATCGGGTGACTCGAACGTCGCCGCCACTCTCCGGTTCGGGAAGGCCGGGCGCCCGTAGTCGGGCTTGAGCCCTTCGGAGAGCGCCACGGGGTGCCCGTCGGCCACCGCCTCGTAGATCTCGACGAACTCCCTGGACTGGTTCGCGATGGTCCAGTGGGCGGCGAGCTCGCGGCTGCGGGCGTGGGCGGCCGCGGCGAATTTCGGATCCTCCAGCTGCTTGAGCATGGTGATGATCGCTGCCGCGAGCGACACCGGATTCGGACGGGCGATCGCGGCATTCACGCCCGGATCGACGACCAGCCGAAGCTCATGGTCGACCAACACGAAGGGCAGCCCGGCATGCGCGGCCTCATGCAACACCAGCGCCTGGGTGTCGGTCAGTGACGCGAAGGCGAACAGGTCGGCAGAGGAGTAGTAGGCACCCAGCCTCTCGCGCGGCACCTGCCCTGGCAGTTTCACCCCGCCGAAGTGGGCGGCCCGCTTCAGGCGGCGGCGCAGCTTGCCCGGGGTGCTCTTCCAGTCTCCGACCATCATGAGTTCCACATTGGGGACGGCGTCGCGGACCAGCTCGAAGGCGTCCAGCAGCAGCCCGATGCCCTTCTCGAGGCTGATCCGGCCGACGTACATGATCCGTGGGCCTTTGGCCTTACTGATCGGAGGCAGCACCGGCAGGGCGTCGGTGCCGTTGGGCACTACGCGCACCTTGGCTTCCGGGGCGATCTCGAGCACGCGCTTGCCGGTCTTGTCCGACGGCGTCGTGACCAGGTCGGCGTCGGTCAGCATCTTGACCGCGAGCTCCAACAGTTCCATCTGGGCGCCGCCACGGCGCGGCCGCTTCAGCCGCAGCTTCTTCAGCTGAGCGAAAGTGCTCTCGGCCATGTGCAGTTCGTAGACCTTGTAGGCGGCGTTGAGGAACGGCACGACATGCCAGTAGTGCTCGGCGTACGCCTCCAGATCGGTGTGCCAGGTGATGATG
>JBAVKY010000354.1:0-5008 GCA_049688555.1 Propionicimonas sp. | reverse complement strand
ATCCACGAGTTCTATCCGATGGACTGGCTCCCCAACGGCGTGCGCCTGACCGCCTACTCCGGCGAGGCCGCCGACCTCACCCCCGGGACGCTCCAGGGATTTCTCGACGCCGTTGCCGCCGGTGAGGCCATCGTCCCGGTTGGCCGCGTCTACCGGCTCGACCAGATCATCCAGGCACACCACGACCTGGAACAGAACGCCGTGGGCGGCAAGGGCGTCGTCGTCGTCTCATCCACGCGCCGCTAGGAGTCGCGAAGCTTCGCTCAGGAGGCACTGTCAGTACCCCTGTTGGTAGGGACTCCTTCGCCGTCGTCGGATGCGGTGTGATTGATCCATGCGAGGAGCCATCATTCATGCAGCAGGGGACGTCCGCTACTCCGAGCGTCCCGAACCGACCATCGTCGAGCCCACCGACGCCGTGATCCGAACCGTCGCCGCTTGTGTCTGCGGCTCGGACCTGTGGCGCTACCGTGGACTGAGCCCGGTGCCCCAGCCCACGCCGATCGGGCACGAGTACGTCGGCATCGTCGAAACGATCGGTGACGCGGTCACCTCGGTGAGGCCCGGCGACTTCGTCGTCGGCGGCTTCCTGCACAGCGACGACACCTGCCCGCTGTGCCGCAAGGGCATGCATGCCTCGTGTCAGCACGGCGGCGGGTTCGACGGCTGCCAAGCCGAGAAGATCCGCATTCCCAACGCTGACGGCACCCTGCTCGCGACGCCGGGTCAGCCGGAAGCGGACCTGATTCCGAGCCTGCTGGCGCTGTCGGACGTGATGTGCACCGGCTGGCACGGCGCCGTATCAGCCGACGTCCAGCCTGGATCCAGTGTCGTGGTGGTCGGTGACGGCGCGGTCGGGTTGAGCGCGGTGCTGGCTGCCGCACAGTTGGGCGCCACGCAGGTGATCGCCATGAGTCGGCACGCGGACCGGCAACTGATCGCGACCGAATTCGGCGCCACGCACATCGTCGCCGAGCGCGGCGAGGACGGCGTTGCTCAGGTGTTGGAGCTGACCGATGGCATTGGCGCGGACGCGGTGATCGAGTGCGTGGGTACCGAGGACGCGCGCCTGCAGGCCGTGAAGTGCGTCCGCAGCGGCGGGATGATCGGCCTGCTCGGCGTCCCCCACGGCGAACTCCCGGTGGACAGCCTGTTCTGGCGCAACGTCGGCTTGCGCGGCGGCCCTGCGCCGGTACGCGCGTACCTTCCGCACCTGCTCGACCTGGTCTGGACCCACCAGATCAACCCGGGTCGGGTGTTCGATCTCGACCTGCCGTTGTCGGAGGTCGCCGAGGCGTACCGAGCGATGGACGAACGCCGTGCGATCAAGGCGATGCTGCGCCCCTGAGGTGACGGAAACCATCACGGGTGCGGGAAGGGCTCGGAAACCCGGTCCGGACCTGCAGTCGGTGGCCCGACGACTCACAGCGACCTGAGTGCGTCGATCGGATTCAGCTTGGCGGCCCGGTTGGCCGGGTAGAAGCCGAAGAAGACCCCGATCGAGATGGAGAATCCGACCGCGATGGCGATCGAGGAGAGGGTCGGCAGGGTGGGGATCGCCAAGAGGTAGCTTCCCACGTAGCCGAGGGCGCCGCCCAGCAGGACTCCCAGGACCCCGCCGATCAGGCAGACGATGATGCTCTCCACGAGGAACTGCACGCGGATGTTGTTGGGGGTGGCGCCGACCGCTTTGCGGAGCCCGATCTCTCGGGTGCGTTCGGTGACGGACACCAGCATGATGTTCATGACGCCGATGCCTCCGACCAGCAGTGAAATCCCGGCGATGACGGAAAGCCCGACACTGAGCGAACCCATCACGGAGTTGACCTGTTCGGTGATGCTCTTCATGCTCACCGCCGCGATCGTGTAGTCGAGGTTGTTGGCGTAGAGCGTTACGAAGTAGTCCTTCAGCTGGCCGGCGAAGGCGATCGGGTCGACGTCGGTCGCGGCCATGACCATGATGCTCTGATAGCCACTCGGGCCGCCGGCCAGACGCTTCGCGGTGGTCACCGGCACGTACAGGCTCGTGCTGATCTCCTTCTCGGGAACCTGGGACACGGTCAGTGCACTCTGCTCGAACTCGTAGACCCCCACGATCGAGAAGGTGTGGATCTGGCTGCCCAGGTAGACCCTGACCTCCTGCTGCAGCGCCGCCCGAGGGTCGCCGCCGAACATATTGGCGACCAGGTGATCGGAGACGACAGCGGCACTGCGGAACCCCTTGACGTCCGATTCGGAGAGGAACCGTCCGGCGATGATCGTCAGGTTGTTCACGTCGCCGTAGTCACCGTTGGTGCCCAGCACGGTGACGTTGCTGAAGCGGCGACCGTCCCTGGCCTTGCCTCCTCCCATCGCTTCGGTCAGCGAGACGTGGGAAACCTGGGTTGGGAAGCGCTGTCGCATGGCCTGGATCATCTGGTCGGTGATCAGATCCTTCGGCGCCGGCCGCCGTTGCGCGTTCGGGTTGCCCGGCGGGAAGCCTGCGCCGGTCTGGTTGCGCTGCTGGAGTGCGACGGCGATGTTGTTCGACCCCAGGACGCTGATCGAAGACGAGACGGAACTGCTGAGCGCGTTTCCGACGGTGAGGATGGCGATGACCGAACCGATGCCGATGACGATGCCGAGCATGGTCAACAGCGCTCGCATCTTGTTCACCCGCAGGCTTTTGGCGGCCATGCGCAGGTTGGCAGTCAGCTTCACCAGTGACCTCCTGACCGTCCTCGCTTCATGCCCAGCCCGTCGCGGGTTCTACTCGGTGATCGTGACGGTGGTGCCGGCGGTGTACTTCTCCGGGGTGTTCAGCACGCGTAGCCCTTCGTTGACGCCGTTGCCGGAGATCGCCACGCTGAAGTCGTTCTCCAGCCCGGTGGTCACCGGGAACTCCCGGAGGACGTAGGTGTCATCCGCGCCCTTGACGGCCGCCAGGACGGCCCTGCTGCCCCAGGAATTCGTGTACACGGCGTCGAACGGGACGACCAGGACGCCGTCCTGCTGCGCCAGCACGTAGTTGAGCCGGACGTTCATGCCGATACGAAGGTCGGTGTCGGGCGACGTCACTTCGACCTCGGTCGCGAACTGGATGTCGCTACCGGTGACGCTGTTCCCGGCGGCGTCCTTGTCCGCGGTCGGCGCGATCGAGGTGATCAGTCCTTCGTAGACGGCATCGCGGGTGGCGTCGGATTCGATGGTGACCGCCATGCCGGGCTGCACGGTGACGACGTCGTACTCCTTGACCGATGAGTCGATCACCAACTGTTCGGTGTCCTCGATCATGAACGCCGGGCCTGCCGGGTTCGCCCCGACGATGGCGTACACGGCCGTCACCGTGCCAGCCATGGGCGCCGTGATCGTCGTGGCCTTGCGGTCTTCGTTGAGGTTGGCGAGGTCCTGCAACCCCACCTGATTCGACGCGGACGCCTGGCTGCTGCGCACCCCGTCAAGGTTCAACTGGACTTCTGTCGTCGCCGATGCCTTGGCCGCATCGCGGGACGACAGGGCGCGGAGGTAGGCGTCGTGGGCCGTGTCCGCCGCCAACCGGAGATCGCTCAGCGTGTTGTTCGTGGCGGTGCGGGTGGCCCGGTACTGGTCTTCGGCATTGTCATGGGCCGACGTGGCCGCCTCCAACGCGAGTTCCGCGCGTTTGGCCAGGTCGGTGTATGCATCGACATTGCTGTGGGCCGCCGCCGCGGCGGACTGCGCGGCCGCCAGCGCGTCGAGCTGAGCCTGCGTCACGGCCGGCCCAGCAGCATCGACGACGGCCTGGGCGGCGGCCGCGGCCAGCTCGGCCGAATCCAGCGCCGCCTCGGCCGAGGCCAGGTCGGCGGCAGCCATGTCGTAGGAGTACTGAGCGCTGTCTCGGGCGTTGGCGGCCGCGTCGAGCGAGGCCCTCTGGGCCAGCCGCTGGGCATTCTGTCCGTCGTCGAGGGAGTCGTCGTAGTCGTCGTAGGCCTTCCGCGCCTTCAGCCACGCGCTGTAGGCGCTGGTGACGGCGGAGTTGGCGCCGGTGACAGCTGTGTTCGTGCCATTCGCCAAGGCCGTCCTGGACGCGTTGTACCGGGTCTCGGCCGTGGCGATCGCCGCCTCGGAGACCCCCGACGCCTGGTCGATCGAGGCGAGTTTCGAACTGATCTGCTTGTCCACCGTCGTCGTGCTCAGCCGGCCCAGGAGGTCGCCCTTGTCGACGACCTGGCCGACCGACACGTCGATGCGGTCGACCGCGTAGGTCAACGAGGAAAACACCTTGAACGCGCGAGCGCTGGCAACCGTCCCGGTCGCGGCGATGCTGTCCTGAATCGTCGCGGGAGCCAGCACGGTGGTGTCAAGGGCGGCAAGAGAGGTCACGGGGGGCCGCAACATCATCACCGCGACCAGGGAGGCGACCGCCAGAACAACCGCAGCACCGCCGATGAGCCAACGCCGCTTGCGCCGGCGGCGCGCCAGCGGAGGGGGGCCCTCGCCGCGCGCTGTGGCGGCGTGTTCCTGTTCAGTCACGTCCATGGAGGCCCCACCCGGCTCGCTCATTGGTCGTGCTCGGTGAGGAAGCCGTCCAAGATCTTTACGATCCGCTTCGCGTGACGGGCGATGTCGTTCTCGTGAGTGATCATGATGACCGTCCGCCCGTTGCGATGGATCTCCCCGAACAGGTCCATCACCTGCTCTCCCGTCTTCTGATCGAGCGCGCCGGTCGGTTCGTCCGCCAACAGGACCGATGGTTCGGTGACCAGTGCGCGTGCGATCGCGACCCGCTGCTGCTGGCCGCCGGACAGCTGGTTGGGCAGGTGGTGCGTCTTGTCCGACAGCCCGACCTGGTCCAGGAGCTTCAGCGCACGGCGGCGGCGTTCGGCCGAGCTGGCGCTGGAGTAGATGAGGGGCAGTTCGACATTCTCGAGGGCAGTGAGCCGGGGCAGTAACTGGAAGCTCTGGAAGACGAATCCGACCTCGCTGTTGCGAATGTGCGCGAGTTCGGTTTCGCTCAGGTTCCCGACGTCGTTGCCGGCCAGGACGTAAC
>JBAVKY010000353.1:0-9744 GCA_049688555.1 Propionicimonas sp. | reverse complement strand
CAGTAGGGCTGCTCGACTGGCAGCAGGGGCTGCTTGACTGGCAGCTCGTCCGGTTGCCTGGCAGCTCGTCCGGCGAGAGCTTTGTGTTGCGCATTGAGTTCTGGGCCGACAGCTTCGCCTTGCAGGTGTGAGGCGGGGGCAATTGTTGCCCCTGCCCGGCGGGTGTTCATGGGCGTAACGTCCAAGACAGCTGCGGAGCGCCACCAAGGCCGATTCCCTCCGCATCATGGAGGAGCGCGCCATGCCTTGGACCTCGAATGCCACCATTCCCCAGCAGCTCAGCAAGAACTCGCCCGCGCTTGCCGCCTTCGGCGGCGGGCTACACCTGGTGCACGCCGGTGACTCCTCGAACGACATCTGGCACACCCAGACCGCCGACGGCGCCAACTGGACGCCGAACGTACGGATCAGCGACCAGCGCAGCAAGGCTCCTTCCGCCCTTGCAGGGTTCGGCGGCCGGCTGCACCTGGTTCACCTCGGGGACACCTCAAACCAGTTGTGGCACTCGAGCTTCGACGGCGACCGGTGGACGGCCAACGTCACGATCGAGGGCGAATCGGCGCAGTCGGCGCCGGCTTTGGCCGACTTCGGCGGGCTGCTGCATTGCGTCCACAACGGCAACAGTTCCGCCAGGCTCTACCACCTGACCTTCGACGGCACCCGCTGGACGAAGCGGGGGGCCGATCCCGGCTTGGACGGGCAGCGCAGCAAGGGTGCCGTCGCGCTGGCGGCCTTCGGTGGACTGCTTCACATGGTGCACCAGGGGGATTCGTCCAACCAGCTCTGGCACGCGACGTTCGATGGCACCCGCTGGGGGGACAATGAGCCGATCTCCGGTCAGCTCAGCAAGTCGCCCCCCGCCCTGGCGGCCTTCGGCGGCCTGCTGCATCTGGTGCACCTGGGCGATTCTTCCAACAGCCTTTGGCATTCAACCTTCGACGGCAGCACGTGGCAGCCCAACATCGCCATTCCCTACCAGCTCAGCAAGGCCGCACCAGCGCTGGCCGCCTTCGGCAACCGCCTGCACCTGGTGCATCTGGGCGACACCTCCAACTCGCTGTGGCACAGCAGCTCCGACGGGGTTCTGGTGCGCCGTCCCACTCGCCGCATCATCGTCCTCGACCTGGACGGACTGCGCTGGGACACCTTCCAGGCCCACCTCAAACGCGCCGCGGCGGCCGGCGCCACCACCCTGACCACCTACCCGTTCGTATTGCCACAAGGCGCCTCGGACGACACCGTCCTCGGCGACGATGCCCGGCGACTCCACAGCGCCTTCGCCGAACTGTGCCTCGGCCCAGGTAACGGAATGGCCGATGTCCGGCTGGCGCTGACCAGCTATCCGTCGTTCACGTTCCCCAGCCACGCCACCATGTACACCGGCACCTGGCCCGGACGCCACGGCATCGCCGGGCACAGTTTCATCGTCCGCGACGCCGCCCCCGAGTGGGATCGCCATTCATGGGACTCCCTGCCCCGCGCCATCGCGGTCGAGGGGTTCTGCACCGACGAGACCGGGTCTTGGGGGGCGTTCTGGGACTGGGCCTGGGGAGGGTTCGACCAGGTATCGGCCGACTCCTGCACCAACCGCAACCGCGGCCTGGTCTCGGACCTTCGCGTCCCCACGCTCTACGACGCCGCCCAGGAGGCCGGACTGCGCACTTGCTCGATCCACACGCTCTACCACGGCGCCGACCGGCCGTGGGAGACCGAAGGCCGCGACCAGTGGTGGCATTACGACGCGGTCGAACTCCGAAGCTACAAGGACGTGTGTAGCGACGACGACGTCGACCAACTCCAATCCATCGACCACGCCGCCCTGGCGAAAGCAAGCCTGCTGCTGCGCTTCCGGCCCTCCACCGTCCGGGTCTTGCCACCATCGAACCAACTGGTCCCCACTGTCGGACAGACCGCCGACACCCTCGACGGCAACCCGCGCGGCGGCTGGTCGGCCACCGGCGAAGCCCACCCCGATGGGATCCCGGACCTGATCACGCTCTACCTGGCCTCCGTCGACCACGCGAGCCACGTCGACGGCGTCCGGAACCAGGCCACGTATCTCGCGTGGATCGACCACCGGCTCGCGCGTCTCGTTCGCGACCTCAAAGCCGCCGACCCCGACCTCTGGGACCAAACCATCTTCGCCCTCGTCGCCGACCACGGCCACTCCCCCGTCACCGCGGCCCCCGACACCCAAGGCCTGCCCGAGAGTAACGAACAGGTGGTCCGCGAAGAACTCCTGCGCATTCTGCTCGGCGACGGGCCCGGCCAAACCCTCATCGACCAACTCCACGCGCTCGACGCCTACGCCTCCTACAACAGCCTGCTGGACCAGGCCGTCCGCGGTGACCTGCACGCCTGGGCCGAAGCGATGAACCTCTACGTCTACATCCGAGAACCCGACCGGTTCGCGCCCCTGGACGTGGCCCGCCGCCTCCTCGCTCGGGCGATGCGCACCGAACCGTACGGAGCCCTCGTCCTGGTCGGCCAGGAGTACCAGTTCCTGGCCCGCGGCGAAATCCGGCCCGTCCCCCTCACCAGCGCCGCGGCCCGAACAGTGATCGTCCCGCAACTGGACGCGCCCCCCTCGGCCACCGCGGACATCGACGCCGTCTCGCTCACCGCGGCGGACGCCACTGCCGAAGGAGACCTTCGCGACCGGCTCAACACCGCCGAGGCCTACGACCTGCTCCACATCGCCGAACGCGTCGCTGGGTTCAACCCGCAGGGCAACCGGTCCATGCCCGATGTGATCCTGCTGGCCCCGGCCCAACGCAGCTTCACCTCTAGCCCCTCTACTCACGGGTCCTACGCCTACCCCACCAGTCGCATTCCCATGGCCTTCTTCGGCCCCGGCATGCCCGAAGGTCGGGTCACGATCGAGCAAGCCTCCATGGTTGATTTCGCCCCCACGATCCTCAGCCTCCTGGGCGTCGAACCCACACCCGACATGGCCGGCACAGCTCTGCTCACCGGCGACGGCCGGCCCGGGGTTGGACGTCGCCCACGGACCGCCCCGACGGGCGGGGTGGTTGGCCGGCCGCTCCCGGTCCGGGTCAGCGCCCGAACCACCCGGATGCCGCGGCCCGCCCGGGAACGGATCCGCCCCGACAACCTCAGAGCCGCCACCTCCGCCGAACTGGCCCCCGACTCCCCGCTGCCCGTCCTCGTCCAGGTCGACGTCGCGCGGAACCCCGCTGCCACGAGCGCGGGCCCATTCATCCGGCGCGATCCGCTCTATGCCAGCCTCACCGGACGGCGAGCGGGTCCACACCTCATCGAAGGGCTGACCCTCAACCTCCCCCACGTCCCCCGCTGGCTCCGCGACCTGCTCGACGATCTCAACGTCGCCGCCGACCTCGACCTCGAGCACCCCAGCCTGCACGGCATCGCCGTCCCTGCACCCCGATTCGCCCAGATAGTCCACGGCCTCGACGGCCTTCTGGTGACCGGAGCCGGACGAGTGGTGGAATCACCCGCAGCCGCGGCCCTCCCCGCACACCGCGGCGCCGAGTTCCACACCCTGGCGACCGAACGCGAGGCAGTCGCCCGACCCGACCGGCGGGATGGCGGCATCGAACGTGGCCGTCGAGAGCCCGCCGGGCAGCCCTCCCGGCCCACCCAGGTGGCCAGTGCCCATCTCGCCTTGGACGCCCTCGTCGGCCTGCTCACCCGAACCCAGGTGACCGAACTGGCCATCGCCGGTCGCGGATGTCGGCGCTCCTGATCGAAGGTGCTGGCGGACGCGACCCTCGGCCCGGCCCGACCCAAGTGCATCGCGGCAATTGTCGGTCTGGTGCTGTCGTCGCTGGCCTATGGGCTGATGGCTGGGATGACCCACGGCTGCGCACTCACCGAGGCCGGCCCAGTCCAATGTTGGGGATGGAACAACCTGGGTCAACTCGGCCGCAAGACTCAGACGACCAACCTCCGACTGGGACAAACAGCCCAACTACCGAATGCCACCTTCGCGGTCTCCAAGAAGAAGACCCTCAAGGAAGCCTGCGGGCCGCAGGCTCCGACGTCCGCTTATGCCTGCCGGTGATCAGTGCCAAGTGGCCAAGCGTGAGGCTGTCTCTTGGTAGGTCGCGAGCCCTCTGGCGATATCGATCACCAGGTCGTAGGCGTCCTCATCGACAGCGTCGAGGGTGATGTCGTTGAGACCGAAGAACACCACGACCGCGAGCCAGCCCAAGCGCTTGTTGCCGTCGACCAAGGCGTGGTTACCGACCAGTGATTCCAGCAGGACCGCTGCCTTGGTGTCGATGTCAGGGTAGGCGTCGCGGCCGAACACACTCGCGCGTGGCCGGTGGACCGCCGAATCAAGCAGCCCGATGTCACGCACGGGTCCAACTCCCAGATCCTCGGCCAGCGCCAGGATGTCCTCCAGCGTGAGGTACTCGATCACCGGCCCAGCCGGTCCAGCAGGTCGGCGTAGCGGGAGCGGGCGCTGGCGGACAGGGTGCGGACCTTGTCCTCGCGGACGCGGCGGGCGGCGGCCTCGCGGATGGCACGCACCGTGGCTTCCTGCTTGCTCACGCCCTCAGCTTCAGCGAGCAGGGCGAGTGCCTTCTCGTCCTCGGGTTCCAAACGGAGAGTCATAGCCATGCATTCATGCTACCACTCTGGTATCACTCGCTCATGCGGCGATGACGCGGTGAAGCCTGAGCGGGTTTGGCTGCCCTGTCCTCGTGTTGTGTTGGTGATTGGGTAGCGCCCGGTTGGCGGCCAGCGGGCAGGACCTCGTTCTGGACGGTGTCGCCGATCCGGTGGTCGCCCACCCGAACAAGCGATCGGGGGCGACCCTGTGGTGCCCTGGCGCCCGAGCCCGGTCGACGCGCACCTCGGGGGTGGACCCAGACGGCCGAAGGCAATGGCGAGGGCTGCGCTGGAGCCGCCTTGGGGAGTCGAACCCCAGACCTACGCATTACGAGTGCGTCGCTCTGCCGACTGAGCTAAGGCGGCCTGGCCGGCGAGCCGACCGAGGCACAACTATAGGGGCAACCGGCCGTTTGGTTCGACCTGAGACCTCACGAGCAGGTGACTCCGTCCTTCGGGACGGTGCCGTTGACGAGATACTTCACCACGATCTTGTCCACGCACGCAGACTTGCCGCCGTACGTGCCGTGACCCTCGCCGGTGTAGGTGACGAGCACGCCGGACTCGAGCTGCTGCGCCATCGCTACGGCCTGCTGGTACGGGGTGGCGTTGTCCCCCTTGCCGCCGATCACGAGGATCGAGGGCGCGCCGGCTCCCCTGATCGTGAGCTGCGGCGCAGGCCTGGTCGGCCAGAGCGCACAGGCGTACTGCGGACCGAAGTACTTGCCGAAGATTGGCGCTTTCTGCTGGTCCTCGCGCCACGTCGTGTCAGCGGCCACCACGCCGTCGTCCGTGCTATCGAGACAGCTGATGGCCGGGAAGGCGTAGAACATGGTGTCGTATCCACCCTGGTCGTTGCGGGCATTCAGCTGGTCACCGGCCCACAGCAACCCCCGCCCGTTCCCGCGGCGCGCCTGCTCGATGATGCTGACCAGCGTGGGCCAGGCATCCGTCCCGCCATACAACAAGGCAGCGACGCCGAGCATCGCCAGCGACTGCGTGAGCCGTCGCTCCCCGACTGCGATGGGGTCGGAATCCAACTTGTCGAACAGTGCCGTGATGCTGTCCAGCACCTCCTGCTTCGACTCCCCCAGCGGGCAGCTGCTCTGGGTCGGGCACCACGCGGCGAAGTTGCCCAGGGCCAGGTCGAAGCCCATGGCCTGGATGACGTCGTCGTTCTCGGTGATGTTGACGGCCGCGTCCAGCACCAACCGTCCGACATGGCTGGGGAAGAGCTCCGCGTAGGTGGCGCCGATCTGCGTTCCGTAGGAATAGCCCAGGTAGTGCAGCTTCTCGTCACCGACCAAGTGACGCATCAGGTCGAGGTCACGCACCGTCTCGATCGTGGAGATGTGCCCCAGCAGCTCGCCGCTGGCCTCCCAGCACGACCGGGCGAGTTCCGCGGTGCGCTTGACCAGGTCGGCACGCTCCCGCTCGGTGTCCGGGGAGAAGTCGAGATCGTTGTACGCGTCGGCCTGCTTGTCGCTGAAGCACTGCACCGGGGTGGAGTCGCCGGTTCCCCGGGGGTCCCAGCCGATCAGGTCGTACCCCTCCAGCCCGTTGCGCTGCGTGGTTTCGACCATGTCCTTCCCGGGTCCGCCCGGCCCGCCCGGATTCAGGAAGAGCGATCCGAGCCGCGGTGACTCGGTCGCCAGCCGCCGCTTCAACGACAGCGTGATGGCCTGGTCAGAGGGGTTCGCGTAGTCCAGCGGGACGACGATGTCGGCGCATTCCGTGCCGTCCCCGCACGTCTCCCAGACCACTTCCTGATCAAGGTAGCCGCGCAGTCCGCTACCGGCGGGAGCGTCAACGAAGCCCTCGGGCCGCACGTCTTCAGGTGCGAGAGTCGGACGGTCGATCGCTTTGCCCGGCTGGTCCGAGACCGTCACCCCGCCCACGTCGGTCGTTCCGGGGCGTGGCGTTGTCGTCGCCGGGCTCGAGGCCGATGGCGTGGGGGCGGTGGTCGGACGTGGACTGCTGGGGAAGGTGCATCCGGCAGCCAGGGCAAGGACGAGCCCAGCTGTCATTCCACGGTATCTGCGCTGCACGGTGCCAGCGTAGTCAGCCCAGACCAACGACCCTTGAGGTGAACCTCACGCGGGCTGCCCGTTACCGGCTCGCTCGGCCTTGCCACGCTCACGACCGGCGCGGAAGCTGCGATCCAGGCTCCATCCGCCCGCACCCAAGCAGACGAAGGCCAGGCCGACCGTGGCCAGCAGCAGCTCCAGCTCGCCAAGGAAACCGGGTTGTCCCGGCAGGAAGATGTTCCAACTACCCCACATCACGAAGGCGAGGGCACCGCCGGCGATAGCGAGGATGCCGACCCCGGCCAGGCGGGTCAGCAGCCCCAGCACTAGCGCGAGCGCGATCAGCAGGGAGGCGACGCCGAGGACGATGGCCATGAGCTGCGGCTCCGGGATGATCGTCTTCGCGATCATTTCCTGAGCGGCCGGGAGGTCGGTCAGGATGTTCAGCCCGCGAATGGCGAAGATGCCGGCGACAACGACCCGTAACACGAACAGGCCCAGCGAGCCGACGAACTTGTCGTTGGTTCGCTTGTGGATCACGACAGGAGCTGGGGTCACTACCGGGACGGGCCCAGTCGCCGCCAACGCCGCCACGCGGGCCTCACGGCGGGCGGCACGTTCGGCAGCCAGCTTCTGCTCCTCGTCGGAGAGCACCTCGCGGCCCTCGGACTCTGGCTCGCTCGGGGAATCACGGAAGATGGCATCGCTGGGCGCGCTGTGGCCTTCGTCCTCAGCGGGTGCGGTCGGGGTGGCCACGCTCTTCGGCACGGTGATCACCGCAGTGGGCTGGGCAGCGGCGACCGGCGCCGCCACTGGCGCCACGACCGGTTCTGGTTCTGGCTCGGGTTCCGGCTCGGGTTCCGGTTCTGGCTCGGGTTCCGGCTCAGGTTCCGGAGCGGGCTCCGGCTCATCCACCACCGGCATGCCTTCGTCCAGGGCTCGCTCAACCGGGTCGCCTTCAGCGGGCGGAGCGTCGCCGTGCCCGCCCGCCGCCTGGGCCTGAGGAAGATGCTCGACGACGTCTTCGGTCGACGGCTCCGCTTCGGCCGCCTCCTCCTGGGGGAGCTCTGCGGGATCGCGCTGCTCGGTCACGGGGAAGTCCTTTCCTGCCGAATGCAACACCATCAAACACCACACCACGCCACCGCCCCCCGGCGACACGGCGGGCCGACCCGAACTGGGCGACCCCTAGCAGAAGCTTGTGATCACTTGGCAAGATGTCGGAATCCACTGAAAGGGAAACGACATGGCGACAGTACGTACCGCAGAAGCACACTGGGAAGGCGCGCTCCTCGATGGACACGGCGAGGTGGAACTGACGTCCTCAGGCGTTGGACGGTTCGCGGTCAGTTGGCCCGCACGCGCCGAGGCCGCCAACGGCAAGACCAGCCCCGAGGAGCTCATCGCCGCCGCCCACTCGACGTGCTTCTCGATGGCGCTGTCGCACGCCCTCGCGGGTGCTGGAACCCCGCCAACCTCGGTGGACACCACCGCTAGCGTCACCTTCCAGCCGGGCGTCGGTATCACCGGGAGTCACTTGGACGTGGCCGCGGTGGTTCCAGGGCTCACCGCCGCACAATTCGCCGAAGCGGCCGAGAACGCGAAGCTGAACTGCCCGGTGAGCAAGGCGCTGACCGGCACCACCATCACCCTCACCGCCACCCTGGTGGAATGAGCCGTCTCGCTGGCCGACTACAGCACGTCGGCCAGCGAGATCATCAACGATTCCATCGCAAGCAGTGGCGAGACGTTGGTCTCCAAGGCGGTACGACACGCCAGGATGGCGTCCAACCGGTGCACGGTTGATTCCGCCGACGTCCGCCGTGCCAGCTTTGCAAGCTCGTCGGCCAGTTCGCTGTTGATCAAGCGAGACGAGGCGCCCGTCTGCAGCGTGAGCACGTCACGGTAGTAGCACGTGAGTTCGGTGAGCACGCGATCCAGCGAGTCTCGCTGCAGCCGCTTCGCCCGTGCCTTCTGCTGGTCTTCCAGTTCCCGCAACGCCGCTTGGGCCGTGCGGGGGCGGGCCCCCTTGGTCGTCATCCCGAGCGCTTCCGACAGGGCCGTGCGCTCCCGGGCGTCGAGTTCGGCGGTGATGGCGGCGGTCTCTTCGGTCGCGGTCTCGACGAGGTTCGCTGCCGCCGTGAGGCAGTCCCCCAGGGTCACCAGTCGCGCCGGCAGCCGCAGCACCTCGGCACGCCGGATCCGGGCGCCCTCGTTGCGGGCCAACGCTCGCGCCCGTCCGATGTGGCCCTGGGCGACCCGGGCGGCGAATGCCGCCATCGATGCGTCGACTCCGTCCCGGCGCTGCAACAGTTCTGCGATCGCCGCTTCGCTCGGCGTGCTCAGTTCGACCCGGCGCGAACGGGATCGGACGGTGGCCACCACGTCTTCGGCCGTCGGCGCGCACAACAGCCAGACCGTCCGGGGAGCCGGCTCCTCAAGGCTCTTCAGCAGTGCGTCGGCACCCCGTTCGGTGATCCGGTCGGCGTCTTCGACGACCAGCACCTGGTAGCGGCCCATGGTCGGGGCCATCGCGGCGCGCCGGACGAGCTCACGGACCTCGTCGACGCCGATCGACAATTGCTCGGTGCGGACCAGGGTGACATCGGGGTGCGCCCCCGACACGACGGTGCGGCAGGTGTTGCACTCACCGCAGCCAGCCGCCGGGCACTGCAGGGCAGCCGCGAAGGCCCGCGCGGCATTGGACCGTCCCGATCCTGGAGGTCCGGTGAACAACCATGCGTGGCTCATCGCGTGACGCTCACCGGCCACGGCGCGGCGCAGCATGGCAATCACCCGATCCTGGCCGATCAGGTCGGTCCAAACCCCCGTCGTCGTACTCACGAGGACAGCGTGCCACTCCCCGCCGACAACAGTGCCGTCACCCGCTCTCGGACGGCCGCAGCGATCGCCTCCCGGTCCCCCCGCGCGCGCAGCACCAGGTAGTGCTCGGGATCCCGGGCCGCGAGGGCGAGGAAGTACTCACGGGCACGGACGTGGAAGTCGGCGCCGGCACTCTCCAGGCGGTCCTTGTCCACGATCTCATGAACCCCGGCGGCCGGGTCGAGATCCAGCAACACCGTCAGGTCGGGCAGCAGGTCCGCGGTCGCCCACCGGG
>JBAVKY010000352.1:0-5887 GCA_049688555.1 Propionicimonas sp. | reverse complement strand
GGGTGCTGCCACCGAGCAGACCCTTCCCGTGCTCACCCTCCTGCCGCACGAGATGAAGTTCGTTCCCGCCGACACCCAAGCCCTCACCGAGTCCGCGCGGGCTGACCTCGTGGTGCTGGACGGCCGCCAGGACCTGGCCGGAGCCCGCATGATGGCGCGGCTGTTCGCCTCCAGCGGCAGCACCGTACCGCTGCTGCTGCTGCTCGCCGAGAACGGACTGACAGCCGTCTCGGCCGACTGGGGCCTGTCGGACCTCGTCATCGAGACCGCAGGGATCGCCGAGTTCGAGGCACGCATCCGGTTGCTGGTGACGTCCGCGGCCAACGACGGACTGATTTCGTCGGGGGGCATCGTCATCGACGACGGCGCCTACTCCGCGGTCAAGGACGGCGAACCGCTCGACCTCACGTACACCGAGTTCGAACTGCTGAAGTATCTGGTGCAACATCCGGGCCGGGTGTTCAGCCGTGAGCACCTGCTGGCCGACGTCTGGGGCTACGACTACTACGGCGGCACCAGGACAGTCGACGTCCACGTCCGGCGGCTACGCGCCAAGCTCGGCCCCGAGCATGAGGCGCTGATCGGCACGGTGCGCAATGTCGGCTACCGATTCTCCCCTGAGGGCGTTCGACGCTAAAGGGTTGGACGCCGAGGCAGTTCGACGCCGAGCGGCGTCACGAACTTCCCGGTGTCCAGCGGTTAGCCTGACTGCGTGTGGCTCGACAACCTGACCAGCTCCCAAGCGCTCGCCGTGGACGCGCTCGCGCGACGGTGTGCGGCTGCTGACGGTGTTGAGCCGGTGAACGAGGAGGCCCGCTTCGCCCGCAGCGCCGGCAGTGCCCGTCACCGCCTGGTGGAACGCGACAACGAGGTCGTGGCCTACCTGATCCACAGCGACAACCACGGCACCGCCCAGCTCGCGGTCGACCCAGCGCACCGGCGCAGGGGTCTGGGCTCAGCCCTGTTCGCGGACCTGCGTGATGCCGGAACTCCAAAGCTGTGGGCTTTCGGCGACCTGTCGCCGGCGCGCGGGTTCGCGAGCCGCCACCACCTTTTTCCTGAACGTTCCCTGCTGATCCTGGAACGTCGGCTCGACGACCTGCCAGCCAACTCGACCTCGGCGGACGGCTTCACGCTGCGCGGCTTCCGCGAAGAGGACACCGCGGCCCTACTGGAGGTGAACGCCGCGGCCTTCAGCCACCACCCCGAGCAGGGTTCCCTCGACGCCCACGGGCTGGCCGCCCGCCAGGCGGAGACCTGGTTCGACGCCGACGGCCTGATCCTCGCGGTCGACGGCGACGGCATCGCCGGGTTCCACTGGACCAAGCGCCACGACGCAACCCTCGGTGAGGTGTACGTCATCGGCGTGCACCCCCGCGTCCAGGGGCGAGGGCTGGGACGCGTCCTGCTGAACGCGGGGCTGGCGTACCTTCGTGACGCTGGCCTGCAACGCGCGTTGCTCTACGTCGACAGCGCCGAGACGGTCGCTGTGGAAATGTACGCATCCGCCGGCTTCCACATCACCCATCGTGATGTGTTGTATGCACCGACCATCAAGGAGCTGAAATGACCTTCGTCGAAGACGAAGTGACTGTCGAGACCGACGTGCCCCTTGAGCTCCCTGCTGACCGCTTCCGAGACCGTGAACTCTCCTGGCTCGCGTTCAACACCCGGGTGCTCGACCTGGCCCGGGACGACAAACGGGTCCCGTTGCTGGAGCGGGCCAAGTTCCTCGCGATCTTCTCCTCCAACCTCGACGAGTTCTTCATGGTTCGCGTCGCCGGGCTGAAGCGGCGGATCGCTGCCGGTGTCGCGGTGCCGAGCGCCTCCGGCATGATGCCTCGCGACCTACACGACGCGATCCTTGAGCGCACCCGCGAACTGGTGCTCCAGCAGTCCGCCGTCTTCGCCGAGGACATCCGCCCCGCACTGGCCGAGCACTTCATCGAGATCCTGCGCTGGGATCAGCTGACCGCTCCCGAACGCTCAAAGATGACCGACCTGTTCCAGTCCCGGATCTTCCCCGTCCTCACCCCCCTGGCGGTCGACCCGTCCCACCCGTTCCCCTACATCTCCGGGCTGAGCGTCAACCTCGCCGTGCTGCTGAAGAACCCGATCACGGGGTCGCGACAGTTCGCCCGGGTCAAGGTGCCGACCATCCTGAGCCGTTTCATCCCACTCGGCGGGGGTCGGTTCGTCCCCCTGGAGGACGTCATCGCCAGGCACCTCGACCGGGTGTTCACCGGCATGCAGCTGATCGGCTACAGCACCTTCCGGGTGACTCGGAACGAGGACGTCGAGGTCGAGGAGGACGACGCCGAAAACCTGCTGTTCGCGCTCGAGAAGGAGCTGCTGCGCAGCAAGGTCGGACGTCCCCCGGTGCGGCTGGAGGTCGAAGATGACATCGACGACAAGATGCTGGAGCTGCTGGTCGGCGAACTCGACATCAACGAGAAGGAAGTCTTCAAGCTACCCAGCCCGCTGGATCTCACCGGGCTGTTCTCGCTGGCGGACCTCGACCGCGAAGCGCTCAAGTACCCGTCCTTCCTGCCGAAGACCCACCCCGAACTGGCCAGTGTGGAGACCGCCCAGCCGGCGGACATGTTCGCGGCGTTGAAGCACCGCGACGTCCTGCTGCAACACCCCTACGACTCGTTCGCCACCAGCGTGCAGCGCTTCATCGAACAGGCCGCCGCCGATCCGTCCGTCCTGGCGATCAAGCAGACCCTCTACCGCACCTCCGGCGATTCGCCGATCATCGACGCGCTGATCGAAGCTTCGCAGGCGGGCAAGCAGGTCCTCGCCCTGGTTGAGATCAAAGCGCGCTTCGACGAGCAGGCCAATATTCAGTGGGCCCGCAAGCTCGAGAAGGCCGGCTGTCACGTGGTGTACGGCATGCTCGGCTTGAAGACGCACTGCAAGCTGTCGCTGATCGTGCGCGAGGAGCCCAAGGGGTTGCGCCGCTACTGCCACATCGGAACCGGCAACTACAACCCGAAGACCGCCCGGATGTACGAGGACATGGGCCTGCTGACCTCGAACTCGGTGATCACCGAGGATGTCGCACGGCTCTTCAACCACCTCTCCGGAATGTCTCAGGAGACGACGTACAAGCGGCTGCTGGTGGCCCCGCACGGCGTGCGTCGCGGCCTGCTCGACAACATCGAACGCGAGATCACGAACCATCGGGCGGGCCTGCGCTCCGGTGTGCGCATCAAGGTGAATTCCATCGTTGACGAAGCGGTCATCGACGCGCTCTACCGCGCCTCGCAGGCCGGCGTCAGTGTGGACTTGTGGGTACGCGGCATCTGCGCCGTGCGCCCCGGGGTGCCCGGGCTGAGTGAGAACCTGCGGGTGCGTAGCATCCTGGGACGTTTTCTGGAGCACAGCCGATTGTTCTGGTTCGCCAACGGTGGCAGGCCGATTGTGGGCATCGGCTCGTCGGACCTGATGCACCGCAATCTCGACCGGCGGGTCGAGGTCCTCGTCGGGCTGACCAACCCGCGGCACATCGCGCAGATCGATCGCCTCTTCGAACTGGCTTTCGACGAGGGCACTGCCTCATGGTGGCTGGAAGGTGACACCTGGACGCAGCGCACCACCGATGCGCTGGGGAACCCGCTGCTCGACATTCAGGACTACCTGATCGCCGCCGTCAGCCAGCGACGTGCCGTCGAGGCGACCCGGTAGCGCCGATGGGTAACCAGGAGCGGCCCCTGAAGCAGATCACCGCGGCCGGAACGGTGGTGTTGCGTCCGGGCAAGTCCGTCACGGAGCCGGAGATCCTGCTCGTCCACCGTCCGAGCTACAACGACTGGAGCCTGCCCAAGGGCAAGCTCAGCGCAGATGAATACCTGCCGGGCTGTGCCGTGCGCGAGACCCTCGAGGAGACCGCCGCGATGGTGCGGCTCGCAGCGCCGCTCGACAGGATCCGCTACCCGGTTGGCGGCGGTATCAAGACCGTGTCGTACTGGCGGGCATCCCTGACCAGCGCAGGGCGACACAAGCCGAACTCCGAGATCGATCGCATCCTCTGGCTGCCGGCCTCCAAGGCGATCGAGCAGGTCAGTTACCCCGACGAGGTGCCGCTGATCCACCAGGCGATCGAACTGCCGGACACCACGCCGTTCCTGATCGTCCGGCACGGCAAGGCCATGTTGCGCGCGAACTGGAGTGGCCGCGACCAAGCCCGTCCGCTCGACAGCCGCGGACGGCGGCAGTCCGAATTGCTCGTTCCGCTGCTCGACGCCTACGGGGTTGAGCGGGTCGTCTCGTCCAGCTCAACCCGCTGCGTCCAGACCCTGAATCCCTTCGTCAAGACCCGCCAGCGTGAGCTGGAGACCTCGTCCACCCTGAGCGAAGAACAGGGCATGGACAATCCCAAAGCGGTCGAAACTCTGATGCAACGGCTGCTGCAGCAGACCGTGGAGAGGCGGGCACCGATCGCCGTGTGCGGCCACCGCCCCATCCTGCCGGTGATGCTCAGGGCCTTGGGCATCCCGCCCCGTTCCCTGCTCCCAGGAACGGCCGTGCTGGCCCACCTCGACTCCCACGGCACCACCGTGTCGGTGGAACTGCACCGGCCTCGGATCTGACCTCACTGGGCCGACCTCACTGGGTTGGCCTCACTGGGCCGACCTCACTGGGTTGGCCTTCACTGGGGGGCTGCGGTGCTTCCCCGGACGACGAGGGTCGGGGCCAGGTTGACGATCCCTCGGGGGACGGCTTCGCCCTCGATCAGCCGCAACAACAACTCGACGCAGCGTTGGCCCATGGCGTCGAAGTCCTGGCGCACCGTGGTCAGCCCCGGGAAGTAGAACGGCGACTCCGGGGTGTCGTCGAAACCGACGATGCTGATCGGACGAGGGCAGCCCACACCCTGCTCATGCATCGCGTGCAGCACCCCGAGCGCCATCTCGTCGTTGGCGACGAAGATCGCCGTGACCTCCGGGTGCTTCGCCAGCAACTCCACGCCCATCGCATACCCCGAGGCGGCCGACCAGTCGCCCGACATCATTTCAGGCTCGGGGGCCCCCACCTTCGCCAGCGCGTCTCGCCACCCCGCGATGCGTTCGTGGGATTCCCGCCAGGCGTCCGGGCCGGCCAGGTGCCACACCGTCTGGTGGCCCAGCCCGAGCAGGTGCTCGGTGGCGAGCCGCCCGCCGAGCCGATGGTCAGTACTGACATTGGGGAACGAGTCACTGCTCCCCGCCTGCATCCCCACCAAGGGCATCGCCAGGGCGCCTCCCCCGCTGCCGCCATGGATCAGCGGTTGCACCAGCACCACCCCGTCACAGGAACGGGTGCGCATCAGGTTGGCAGCGGCCCCCACCGCGGTCTCCGAAGGGTTCTCCAACGTGGTGATGGTGACCGAATAGCCGGCAGCCTCAGCTGCCCGCTCGATGCCCCGCAGCGCGGCCCGCGGGCCGTACAACATGGTGTCGACGGTCAGCACGCCGATGGAGCGCGAGCGCCCGCTGGCCAGTCCCCGGGCCAGCAGGTTGGGACGGTAGTTCAGCGACTCCATGGCGGCGAGTACCTTGACCCGCGTCGCCGGGGCCACTTTGGCGTGGGAGTTGATGACCCGCGAGACGGTCATGGTGGAAACCCCAGCCAGCTTCGCGACATCGGTCAACGTCGCGGCGCGGGTGCCTGATCCGGCGACGACCCAGTTGTCGCTCATGGTGTTAGCGTATTACATCGCCGGCGCCCGCGGCGTCGATCCCGTTGCGACGCGACGTTCGGCCCACTACCAAATCCGCTGGCTCTGGTCACCTGGTGCAGCTTCGGCTTAGGCGGCAATTCACCCGTTGTTCATCCAGCACGCCCCAACCGGTCAAACGACGCTGGCACGTTAGGTGGCAGAGCAACCGCTCACCCTGTACTC
>JBAVKY010000351.1:0-9621 GCA_049688555.1 Propionicimonas sp. | reverse complement strand
CCCCAGAGCCGAGCGGCGGAACGCCGCCGCCAGCGCCCGCGACCGCCCCCGCACGACCGAGCTCGCCGCCCGAGCGCGAGGCGCCCGGGGCGACGGAGCCGTCCTCAAGGAACGGACGGACTCGGTCGATGCCCGCCGCCGAGTCGGAGCCTGAGGCCGCCGTTCCCAGCCCGCCGACCGCGAAGACGAGCGGGACGCCTGCGCCACCCGCGTCCGCCCCCGAGAGCTTCGGTACCGCCGATCTGCGACGGCTCTGGCCGGACGTGCTCCACGAAGTCAAGACGCGACGCCGCTTCACCTGGATCCTGCTCAGCCAGAACGCTCAGGTGGTCGAGGTTCGCGAAGGCATCCTGACCCTCGGCATGGCCAACCAGGGAGCCCGCGACAGTTTCGGACGCGGCGGCAGCGCCGACGTCCTGCGCGAAGCGATCCTGCAGGTCGTCGGGGTATCGCTGCACATCCAGCCGATCCTCGATCTGGCGGCGGCCGCGGCCACCCGGGAGTCCGATTCCCCCGGGCCGGAACCGGAACCGGCCAGCGAGCCCCCTGAGCCGACGGCCCGTTCGGCCGCCGCCAAAGCCGCCCGCGAGAATCTGCGGGCCACCAGGTCAGCGACCAGCGCCCCCTCCCCCAACGAACCCGAAGCGGAACCCACCCGAGCCGACGTATCACTGGACGATGAGACCTCCAGCGATGACCTGCTCAAGAAGCATCTCGGCGCCGAGCTGATCGGCGAGGAAGACTGACCCGAACCCTGGCGCTGGGCTGACCCGAATCGGGGCGTCAGTGCCACCCGATACGATGACCCCATCCCCAGAAGGAGAGTCAGATGTTCGATCCGAGCGGTTTCGACCTCGAAGGCCTGTTGGCCCAGGCCCAGGCCATGCAGGACCAGTTGGAGCGGGCCCAGGCAGAGCTCGCGAACCAACAGGTGACCGGTTCCGCCGGGGGCGGGCTCGTGGCGGCCACCGTGTCAGGGACGGGCGAACTGCTCTCTTTGGTGATCAGGCCCGAGGCGTGCGACCCCACCGACACCGAATCCCTGGCCGACCTGGTGGTCGCGGCGGTCCGCGACGCCACGAACAAGGCGATGTCACTGGCCCACGCGATCATGCCACCGATGCCGGAGCTCGACCTGTAGCAGCTCCCCGCTTCAGCGGTGACGCCCGAGAAGGAGGACTGTGTACGAAGGCCCGATTCAGGACCTGATCGATGAGCTTGGCCGCCTGCCCGGCATCGGTCCGAAGGGCGCCCAACGCATCGCCTTCTACATCCTTACAACCGACAAGGCGGACGTCGAGCGACTGGCGGACGCGTTGCGTGAAGTGACGGAGAAGGTTCGGTTCTGCGAAACCTGCTTCAACATCTCCGCCGAGGAGAACTGCCGGGTCTGCCGCGACCCGCGCCGCGACCGCACCGCCATCTGCGTGGTCGAGGAACCCAAAGACGTCGCAGCCGTCGAACGCACCCACGAATTTCGTGGCCTCTACCACGTACTGGGTGGTGCCATCAGCCCGATCGACAACGTCGGCCCTGCCGACCTGCGCATCCGCGAACTGTGCCAACGGCTCGGCGACGGGACCGTCACCGAGGTCATCCTGGCGACCGATCCCAACCTCGAGGGCGAAGCGACCGCAACCTTCATCTCTCGCCTGCTGTTGCCCATGGGGGTCACCGTGTCGCGACTCGCCAGTGGGCTGCCGGTCGGCGGCGACCTGGAGTACGCCGACGAGGTCACCCTCGGGCGCGCCTTCCAGGGCCGCCGCAAGGTGCTGGGCGAGACGAAGTGACCGACACCCGGCTGATCGCGTCCGACCTGGACGGCACGATGTTGCGCCACGACAAGACCATCAGCCAACGGACGGTCGCTGCCATCCACGCTGCCCAGCAGGCAGGCGTCACGGTCATTGCGGCCACCGGCCGACAGACCGCGTCACTCCTGGAGATCCTCGCCCCCACGGGCGTCCGCTACGCCGTAGCCAGCAACGGCGCGATCGGCGTCGACCTCGAGACCGGCCGAGTGTTGTTCGAGGAGCACCTCTCAGCGCGGGTGGCGGCTGAGATCGTCGCCTTCCTGACGGCCCGGCTCGAGAACCCCCGCTTCAGCGTCATCCGCGACCGTGGCGCCACCCGGCTGGCCGAACCCGGCTACCTGGCGATGGTGGACGCCGCGGAGACCGCGCTAGGGCCGCTGGCCGTCGCCCTCGATGATGTCACCGAACTGATCTCACGGCCGACCCTGAAGCTCGGGGTCCGCCATCCGACGGTGAGCCCCGACTCGATGCTGGAACTGCTGGAATCGTCCGGCCTGGCCGGGTTCGTCGCCACCACGTCAGGGGCCCCGTTCCTCGAGATTCAGGGCGCCGGGGTCACGAAGGCCACTGGCCTGGCCCAGTTGTGCGCTCACCTGGGCGTCGCAGCCGCTCAGGTGATGGCGGTCGGGGACGCCAAGAACGACATCGAGATGATGATCTGGGCCGGCTACGGGGTGGCGATGGGCAATGCCGTCCCCGAGGCCATCGCAGCCGCCACCTGGACCACCGCCAGCAACGACCACGACGGGCTCGCCCTGGCGATCGAACGCCGGCTCGGCTTCAGCGGGGCCCAACAGCCGCCGGTGTAGCACCGACAGCGCCGGCCGCACCGCGAGTGGGCTCGGCTGGTCACGGGGCGCTGTGAGTTGAGTGTGAATCACCCCTCAGCCATTGGGGGTGCGAAACCGGCGAGGCATCATGGTGACAGACCAAGAAGGAGCCCACATGCGTCACATGCCTTACAATCCGGCCTTCGGCTTCGTGCACGGGATCGGCTGCCTGCTGTTCCTTGCCGCGATCGCCGCTGTGATCTGGATCATCATCAAGAAGAAGAAGGGCCAGTGGCCGCCCCGCCACCACCATGGCCAGGTACCGCCGCCCCCGGAAGCACAGGTCAGCACCGCCTTCCAGATCCTCGACGAGCGGCTTGCCCGTGGCGAGGTCGAAGTCGACGACTACCTGTCCCGCCGCGCAGCTCTCTTAGGAGATCGCCCCAATGGCGCGGAGTACCACCCCGAGCCTGAGGTTCCGCAGCCGCCTCGGCCTGAGGAGGGGGCCGGCATCTGACGCTGGCTTTCGGCACGTTGGACACCAGACGGGATCTGGCCGGCACTACGTCGGCCGGGTCCCGTTTCTGGCCGTTGGGGGCGGGTCGGCGATTGGCCGACCGCCGCTCAGGGTGCCTACACTGATCAGGTGCTCGCGCGGCATTGAGGGGGCCATCACCCCGGAGCTGCCGGAAGAACGGCGCCTCGGCGCTCACTAGAACCGGCGGCGGGCAACGAACGAAGTGGGACGCTCCGGCGTCCAAGGAGGGTGGTACCGCGGGGCCCGGCACAGGCGCCTCGTCCCTTCGTCCAGCACGCGACGAAGGACGACCATGTTGCCATCCCAGACCGACCAGCCGATGTACCGTCCGGTGCCGGCAATGATCGACCTGCCCGCGATGGAACATGAGATCCTCGACTTCTGGGCGGCCAACGACACCTTTGCCGCCTCACTGGCCCGCACCGCAGGCGGCAAGCCGTGGACCTTCTACGAGGGTCCGCCCACGGCCAACGGCATGCCGGGCACGCATCACATCGAGGCGCGCGTTTTCAAGGACGTCTTCCCGCGGTTCAAGACAATGCAGGGCTTCCACGTCGAGCGCAAGGCCGGCTGGGATTGCCACGGCCTGCCCGTCGAACTGGCGGTTGAGAAGGAACTCGGCTTCAACGGAAAGCACGACATCGAGGCGTTCGGGGTCGAGGCGTTCAACGCCCAGTGCCGGAAATCGGTCACCCGCCACGTCGGCGCCTTCGCCGAGTTGACCACCCGCATGGGCTACTGGGTCAACCTCGACGAGGCCTACTGGACGATGGATCCCGGTTTCGTCGAATCGGTCTGGTGGGCGTTGAAGCAGATCCATGCCAAAGGCCTTCTGGTCGAGGACTACCGCGTCGCACCGTACTGCCCGCGCTGCGGCACGACGTTGAGCGACCACGAGCTGGCCCAGGGCTATGAGGACGTCACCGACCCGTCGGTGTATGTGCGCTTCCCGTTGACCTCCGGTCCCCTGGAGGGCAAGGCGTCCCTGCTGGTGTGGACGACCACACCATGGACGCTGGTCAGTAACACCGCTGTCGCCGTCAACCCTGACGTCCGCTACGTGGTCGCCACGCACGACGTCCCCGGCGGCGAAACCCTCGTGGTCGCTGAGCCGCTGGCCGAGAAGGTGCTGGGCGACGGCTGGGCCCTGCGCCGCACCTTCACCGGCCGGGAGCTGGAGTTCTGGACCTACCAGCGTCCCTTCGAGCTGGTCGAGTTCCCCGACGTCGTGGGGGGCACCCACTACGTCGTGATGGCCGACTACGTCACCACCGAGGACGGCACGGGCCTGGTTCACCAGGCGCCGGCCTTCGGTGAAGACGACATGATCATCTGTCGCCAGTACGGGCTGCCGCTGGTCAACCCGATCCAGCCGGACGGAACCTTCCGCGCCGATCTAGAGCTGGTCGGCGGCATGTTCTTCAAGACCGCCGACAGGGTGCTCGTCGACGACCTGACCAAGCGCGGGCTGATGTTCCGCGTGCTCGCCTACGAGCACTCCTACCCCCACTGCTGGCGCTGCCACACCACGCTGCTCTACTACGCCCAGCCCGCGTGGTACATCCGCACCACCCAGATCAAGGACGCCCTGCTGCGCGAGAACGGCACCACCACCTGGTACCCCGAGCACATCAAGTGGGGACGCTACGGCGACTGGCTCAACAACAACATCGACTGGGCCCTGTCGCGGTCGCGCTACTGGGGCACGCCGCTGCCGATCTGGCGGTGCGCCGACGGCCACCAGACCTGCGTCGGCTCCCGCGCCGAGCTGAGCGAGCTGACCGGCGACAACCTGCTGACGCTCGACCCCCACCGTCCATTCGTCGACGACGTCGGGTTCGCCTGCCCGAAGTGCGGCCAGAGCGCCACGCGGGTCCCTGAGGTGATCGATGCCTGGTTCGACTCGGGGTCGATGCCCTTCGCGCAATGGGGCTACCCAGACACCGAGGGTTCGGCTGAGGCCTTTGGCCAGGCCTACCCCGCCGACTTCATCTGCGAAGCGATCGACCAGACCCGCGGTTGGTTCTACTCGCTGATGGCGGTGGGCACCCTGGTCTTCGACCAGTCCTCGTACCGCAACGTGCTCTGTCTCGGCCACATCCTGGCCGAGGACGGACGCAAGATGTCCAAGCACCTGGGCAACATCCTCGAACCCATCCCGCTGATGGACACCCACGGCGCCGACGCGGTCCGCTGGTTCATGGCCGCCGGCGGCTCGCCGTGGGCCTCGCGGCGGGTCGGGCACTCGACGATCCAGGAGACCGTCCGCAAGGTGCTGATGACCTTCGTGAACACGGTCGCCTTCCAGAGCCTGTACGCCCGGGCGAACGGCTGGTCACCGGTCGGGGACGCTCCCGCCACCGCCGAACGCCAGGTGCTCGACCGCTGGCTGGTTTCCGCCCGCAACGAGCTGGTTCGTGAGGTCACCGCCGCCCTGGAGGACTTCGACACCCAGCGAGCCGGTGCGCTGCTGGCCGCGTTCATCGACGACCTGTCGAACTGGTACGTCCGCCGTTCCAGGCGCCGGTTCTGGGAGGGCCAGCCGGGCGCGTTATGGACCTTGCACGAGACCATCTCGGTGCTGTGCCGATTGATGGCCCCGCTGGTGCCATTCCTGACCGAACGGGTCTGGCAGGACCTTGTGGTCGCGGTGGACGCCGCGGCCCCGGCGTCGGTCCATCTGGCCAGTTGGCCGACCGTGGACGAAGCGGCCATCGACGAGAAGCTGAATCGCGCGATGGGTCTCACCCGTCGCATCGTGGAGCTTGGCCGCTCCGCCCGCGCCGAAGCCAAGGTGAAGACCCGCCAGCCACTGAGCCGCGCGCTGATCCCGTCAGTCGCCTTCACCCAACTGGACGACGACCTGCGCGCCGAGATCATGGCCGAACTGAATGTGGCGTCGATCGGATCCTTCGCATCGGCCGGTGATCTGGTCGACCACTCGGCCAAAGGCAACTTCCGTGCCCTCGGCAAGCGGTTCGCCAAGCAGACCCCGGTGGTCGCTGCCGCCATCGCCGCCGCCGACGCCGCAGCCCTGGCCGCCAGCCTCACGGAGACCGGTACGGCCAGCGTCGAGGTCGGCGGCGAAACCATCACGGTGAGCGCTGATGAGGTCATCGTCTCCGAGCGACCGCGGGAGGGCTGGTCGGTGGTGAACGAGCAGGGCGAAACGGTGGCCCTCGATCTCGAACTCACCCCGGCTCTGGTGAGGGCCGGGCTTGCTCGTGAGGTGATCCGGCTGATCCAGGAGGCCCGGAAGAGCTCCGGCTTCGACGTCTCCGACCGGATCACGGTGACCTGGGCGGTGGCCGATTCCGAGGCGGGACGAGCCCTCGCCACGGCCATCGAGACCCATAACACGCTGATCGCCGACGAAGTGCTGGCCGTGGCCCTGGCACTCGGCGAGCCCACCGCCGGCTGGTTCCGAGACGCCGACCTCGGTGTGACGTTCGGGGTGACCCGTGTCTGACACGCCAGCCACCCTGCCCACGCCCGACAACCGGCCCACACCGGTCGTGCTGCTGCACGGAGCGGGCATGATGCCGACGATGTGGCAGTCGCAGGTGGAAGCGCTCGGGGCCGAACGCCGGGCGATCGCCCCGTGGATCGCGGGGCTCCGTCCGGGACGCCGGTTCGAGCTCTCGCTGCGCACCGCCAGCGACGAAGTTGTCGGCACCCTGGACAGCTCCGGTTACGCCAAGGCCAGCCTGGTCGCCCATCAGCTGGGCGCGATGGTGGCCTTGCAGGCAGCTGCCGACCATCCCGACCGGATCGATCGGCTGGTGCTCTCGGGGGCCATGCTGCTGCCGGGCAAGCTCGCCCTGCGACTCCAGAAGGCAGCGCTCCGCGTCATGCCGGCCGCACGACTGGCCCAAACGGGAGCCACCAAAGACGACCTGGTCAAAGCGCTCGACGTGATGGCCGACGCCGACTTCTCGCGGCGGCTAGGCGAGATCACGCCACCGACGCTGATCATCGTCGGCCAGGCGGACGCGGCCGGGCAGCACTCCGGAAAGCTGTTGGCCTCCGGCCTGCCGCACGCTCGACTGGAGATCGTCGCGAACTGCGGGGCGAACCCGAGCCTGGAGAACCCGCAGGCCTACAACGAGTTGCTGGTCGACTTCTTGGGCGAGTGACTTGGCCACCGACGCAACCCTGACAGACGACCAGGTCGAGCCAACCGACTCCAAGGGCCTGCTGTTCGCCTTCTCGGCCTACCTGTTGTGGGGCGCGTTTCCGTTCTATTTCGCGCTGATCAAGGCCGCCGATCCGGTCGAGATCATCGGCCATCGGATTCTGTGGTCGTTCCTGTTCTGCCTGGCCGGCGTCCTGATCTGGCGCGAGTGGCCGCAGCTGCTACAGACCGTGCGCGACCGGCGCCTGTTCGCCTGGCTCGCGCTGGCTGGGGCGCTGGTGAGTGTGAACTGGCTGATCTACGTCTGGGGCGTGCTCAACGATCACGTCGTCGACGCGGCGCTGGGCTATTTCATCAACCCGCTGATCACGGTGTCGCTGGCCATCATCGTGCTCGGCGAGCGGCTGCGGCCGGCCCAGAAGATCGCGCTCGGCATCGGCGCGCTGGCGGTCGTGGTGATCGCCGTCGGCTACGGCCAGGTTCCCTGGGTCGCTCTGGCCCTCGCCGCGACTTTCGCCACCTACGGCCTGCTCAAGAAGCAGGTCGGCGGCAGGGTGACTCCGCTGGTCGGCCTGACCGTCGAGACCACCCTGCTGTCACCGTTCGCGCTCGGCTACCTGCTGTGGCTGCAGGCCGTCGGGCAGGGCACCTTCCTCAGCCACGGGACCGGCCATACCCTCGCCTTGGCCGCCGCCGGTGCCGTCACGGCGATTCCGCTGTTGCTGTTCGCCGCGGCGTCGAGCCGGATCCCGCTCAGCATGATGGGGCTGATCCAATACCTCACCCCGGTGCTGCAATTCGCCTTCGGGGTCTGGATCAACCACGAGGTGATGCCGGCCCCACGCTGGATCGGCTTCGGCCTGGTGTGGGTGGCGTTGGTCATCCTCACCGTCGACAGCCTGGGCGCCGCCCGTCCCCGGGACGTGCTCGCCGACCCCGACACCATGAACTGACCCCCGCTGCACCAGGCCCTGGGGACGTCAGCGTCCGAGTTGGGACAACACCTCACCCATCAGGCGCTGGACGGCCAGGGTGTCGTCCAAGGGCATGATCGGGCTCTCGCTGAGCCCGGCGGCGAGGCATTCGCCGACGTGCTCGACCTCGTAGCAGTAGCCAGTGCCGCGCTTGGGCAGGTACTCCTCGACCGACTCCTCACCACGCAGGTGCACCACGAGCGTGTCGGCCCGGTGGAACCGCGGCTTCACCTCGACCCATCCCTTGGTGCCGGCGACAATCTGCCGTCCTGGACCGGGGACGGTGAACCCGATCGCCTCGGAGGCGAAGCGTCCGTCCGACCAGCCGAACAGCATGCCGACCTCACCCTCGACCCCGTTGGGGAACGTGCCGCCGACCGCGTGCACGACGTCGGGCACCCCGAGGAACTGCTGGGCGAACGAAATCACGTAAACCCCCAGATCCAGCACGGCACCGCCACCCAACTCCGGGTTGAACAGCCGGTCGACGGGGTCGTACTCACGGAAGGCGAACAGGTCGCCCTGGACCGCCCGCACCTGGCCCAGCGTGCCGTCGGCAACCAGGGAGCGCAGCCGCTGCACGGCTGGCAGGAACCGCGTCCACATCGCCTCCATCACGAAGACACCCCGATCGCGGGCCGCTGCCACGATGCGTTCGGTGTCGGCCACCGAGGTCGTGAACGACTTCTCCACCAGCAATGCCTTGCCGGCCTCGATGGCGGCCAAGGCGATCTCGGTGTGTTGAGCGTGCGGCGTGGCGAGGTAGATGGCGTCGAGATCGGCCGACAGCAGGTCGTCGTAGCTGCCGTAGGCCTGAGGGATACCGTGGCGCTCGGCGAAGGCCTGGGCCCGTTCCAGCGACCGGGAGCCGACCGCTGCCAGTTCGGCGTCCTGGACGTGGGCGAACTCGGCCGCCATCGTGGCGGCGATCTTGCCGGGGCCGGCGATGCCCCACCTGATCGGACTCATCGGAGGTCCTGGGGTGGGATCGAGGGTGCCTGGCGGACGCCGGCCAATCGGCGGCGCTTCATCTCGCGGGTCACCTGGTTCAGCACCGCCGAAACCACGATGGCTCCGATCAACATCTCCCACAGGCTTCCCCTCGACGTGAAGGTGGCGATGATGGCCAGCGGCCACACCCAACGCGCGAGTACCCGAAGCGCGGTCTCGAGCGGGGTCGGCCTCAGCTGGGCAGCGTCGACCGGCACCAGCACGGTCCCACTCACCTCAGGCGCTGGGGTCTCCTCGGGAGGCGGCGCGAACGGTGGCTGTTTCCACTGGTTCTCGGGCTCTTGAGGCGGCCAGGTATCGCTCACGCCTTCCATGCTAGGCCCGATCCCCGAACCGGGGTCACCCCCCGTGACCAGGTGAAGCGGGGAAAGGTGGTCAG
>JBAVKY010000350.1:0-5967 GCA_049688555.1 Propionicimonas sp. | reverse complement strand
CGTCTACGACGCGCTCTGATCAGGACATGGCCTTCTCGCGCGACCTACGCAACAGGCGGTTCTGGCGTGGGCTCGCAACGCACACTCTCAGCGCACTTGGCGCCTTGGCGGCACTTCTCGGCATCTTCGACCTGTTCTCGCCCGACACGCTTGATCGCTTTGACCTCCCGGAAGTGCTGCTTATCCCCGCTGCTGCCCTCGTGTACGCCCTGTACCGTTCTTGGCCGTATCCCATCGAGCAGCACTACTCAACGCCGGACACGACGATTCGACTGGTCACGGGCGACCTCTTCGACCAAGGCACCAGCCTCGTCATCGGCATGGCCGACTGCTTTGACGTAGAGACGCCTCACATCATCGCGACCAGCAGCGTCCAGGGGCAGTTCCTGACGCGCATCTATCACGGCGACATCAAGGCTCTACACGAGGACGTCCAGGGCGCCCTTGCCGGGAAGTCGCCCTTGGAGACCGGAGTAGGAAAAGCAGGCAATACCGACCGCTACCCCCTCGGCACTGTGGCGACCATCACGCACCAACGCACCCACTACTTCTGCGTCGCCTACACCAGGATGGACGGAAACACCAACGTATCCTCTTCTATTGGCATCCTTTGGGAGGCACTCGAGCGACTGTGGGGCGAGGTCCGCATGCGCTCCAACGGGGAAGCCGTGTCAGCCCCAGTGATCGGTCTGGGCCAGTCCGGGATGTCTACAGTTCTCCCAATCCAAGATGCGATCCGATTCCTCATCCTTTCCTTCATGTTCGCCTCCCGGGTACAACGGGTCTGCAGTGAGCTGCGGATCGTCATACGCGCGCAGGACGAGAGGAGAGTTGACATGCTGGAAGTCCAGGACTTCCTCAAGTCGCTGAGGCAGTCCTCGTGAGCCACCTCGTGCTTCCAGATGCCTACCCGTGTGCCTTCTGCGACTACCTGCGGGGAGCCCGGCCGTACACCGTGTTGCACCGCAACTCGGATGCGGCTGTGCTCGTCACACGCGAACAGCGAGGAGTCTCTCACCTTCTGGTCGTCCCAACCCGTCACGTACCGAGCATCCTCGAGCTTGAGGACGACCAAGCACACGCGGTCATCGACCTGGTCAGAAGGGCAGCTGCGGCGATCGACGAAGTCGATCAGCGCCCGGGCATCAGCATCTGGCAGAACAACGGAGTTGTGGCCAAGCAGGCGATCCCCCACCTGCACTTCCACGTGGCCGGCACGGTTGACGGCGGCGGCACTGAGTGGGACAGAGTTCGTGAACTAAGCGTGGCCGAGACCGACGGCATCGCGGCCCGCCTACGACCGGTGTTCTAGCGGGAAGCCCAGCACGGCACTGAGAAGCCGCGCTGCACGATCCGGAATGGCCGCGCGCACTATCAACCGGGTCAGGTCTGGGCTGCATGCTCACGTCACGGGTGCTGGCGGCGGCCAACCTGGGCTCGCGATGAGTGCGCCGTCTTGTCAGGCAGGCTGGGGTCCTTCTCCAGACCAGAGTTGAGGAGGAGATTCGGCGGTATGTTCGCCGGCGACCGTGCTGCAGCGAGCTCTCCTCGTTAGCCTGCGCGTTTCGTGCGTCCAGCAGACACGAGGGCTCTTGACGTAGGCGAGAAGCGCGGTGGTCACACCCCGCTGCAGGCCCGTCAGCACAGGGACTTCCCTCGGCAACTGTCACGCGTGTCAACTGAAGCGAACCGATACCTAGCCAGAGCCGCTCAGGTGTTCTATGGTGCTGCATGTGCCTTCGTGGGTTGTTGGTCACCCTTCATCGGTCGTTGCCCGCCGCATCGGCCGTGTGACGCGGCACGCTCGTGTTACTGGTGCGTACCAATCGTGGCCGCCCATAGGCCCTGCTTGCCTAGTCGGTTCGCGGAATGGGACCCCCGAGAGTCGAGGCCCTCCGACGTGGCTCGTTGTCGACCCGCGCGGATCCCCTCGACGTGAAGGGAGTGGGGTGCGCCTGGCCCGCCGGTGCTCGACGTGATCCAGTCAACAGGTGGCACCCCGCGACGTCCGATGTCCCGAAGCCAGACCCAGGTTCCCGAAGCGTCGCTGACCATCGCACCACGCGTGGCGCTGGCCCGAGAGGCCGCGATGCGGCTCAGCGTGTCCCCCTCGATGCTGCGCAAGCTCACATTCGCCGGCGAGATCGGCCATGTCCGCCTTGGCACCGGCAGCCAACGGCAGCGCATCGGGTACACGGAGGCCCAGATCGACCAGTTCATCGCCTCGCGCACCGTCCCCGCGGCGCCGAGGGACGCCGCCGAACAGGACATGCGCCCGGTTCGGTCGAGGAGGCGCGCCAAGGCGTCGGCGGACGATGCGGGAGCGGCGGCCTCGACGTTGATCCACGCGGCGCTCAAGCGCGGTTCGGTCTCCGAGTGGGGCGCTTCGTCGTGAGCACAGGCGCTCAAGAGGCAACTGCGGCCCTGTTCGAGGTCGAGTCCTTCGTGGCAAGGTTCGTGCACTTCCCCAGCGACCATGCACGGGTGGCCACCACCCTCTGGGTGGCGCACACCTACGTGATTGATGCGTTCGACACCAGTCCCCGCTTGGCGTTCCTCTCACCGGAGCCGGGAAGCGGCAAGACGCGTGCACTGGAGGTCATCGGATCGCTGGTGCGCCGACCGATGCACGCCATCAACTCCACTCCTGCGGCGCTGTTCCGCGCGGTCAGCGACCGCGACAACCGGCCGACCATCCTCTTCGATGAGATCGACACGATCTTCGGGCCCAAGGCCAAGGACAACGAGGAACTTCGAGGCTTTCTCAACGCCGGTCACCGCCGCTCCGGGGTCACGTACCGGTGCGTATCAGTTGGCTCTTCGCAGCGCGTCGTGGCGTTCCCGTCGTTCGCGGCAGTCGCGCTCGCCGGTCTGCACGACCTCCCCGACACAGTCGCCTCCCGGTCCATCGTGGTCCGGATGCGGCGTCGGGCTGCCGGCGAGCACGTGGAGCCATACCGGCTTCGCCTACATGAGCCTCAGGGCCTGGCAATCGGCGAGCGCCTGGCCGAAGCCCTCCAGGAACTTCCGCTCCGCGAAGACCCCGTGCTCCCCGTTGGGGTGACGGATCGCGCAGCTGACGTGTGGGAGGCGCTGCTCTCGATCGCCCAAGCCGCCGGTGGACAGTGGCCGGCCCTGGCGGAAGACGCGTGCATTCAGTTCGTTCATGGCCGCCAGGGGGCACCCGAGCCCTCCTTGAATCTGCTTCTTCTTGCCGACCTGCGCGCGGTCTTCGGAGCAGCCGGTCACCCGGAATCGCTGCCCACGGCTCAACTGCTCGAGGCCCTCCACGCCGTTGAGGAGTCGCCGTGGCGTGACCTGCGCGGAAAGCCTTTGGACCCAAACTCGCTGGCCCGGCGACTGCGGGCCTATGGCGTAAGGTCCGCAAACGTCCGCTCCGGTTCCACCGTCATCAAGTGCTACCGCCGTGTGGACTTGGAGGACGCCTGGGCCCGGTACCTACCTACCGAGGCTCCGGAGCCCGACTCGGTCCTGCCGCCGCCCGCCCCCCGCGAGATGCCGCTACACCCGCTACACCCGCTACACCACCTCCCCCAACACACACAGGTTGTGCTTGGAAGCGACGTCGTGTGCGGCGACGACATGTAGCGGGCATCTCCGCGCGGGCCGCTACGAGGCATCGCGGTCCGCTACACGCGGGGCGGGCGCGGGTTGGTGTCGGCGCCTGTGCTTGCGCCCATCAAGGCGTGCCTCGGAGTGACCGAGATACTCTGTGCCGGCGCCTTGTCGACGCTCGGGCGTTCCCCAAGGGGGTGGGGCAGCATGACGGACTCGGCGGACACGGCGCCTGAGCCCTCCGATCAACGAGAGCGGGCCGACCAAGCGCAGCCGCCGGCGTCAGTTCCGCCGCTACGCGACATTGCCAGCCATCGGCCGGGGCACGCCCTCGCCGCGAAGATCCTGACGTTGCTGACTGAAGCAGGGATCACGGCGCCCGTGGCCGCAGCGGTGCTGCCTCCCGACGTCCGCGACCAGCTGCTGCCATGGGCAGTCGGGTTCGTCGGCGAGGAGCGGCTCGGCGTCGAACTGGCTTGGCTGGACAGTCGCTGGAGCGTGCTGCACAGCGTTCCCGTCGGATCCGGGGGGGCGGACGTCGACCATCTCCTGATCGGCCCGCCAGGGGTCATCACCGTCAACAGCAAGCACCATCCTGGCGGCCGCGTCGATGTTCGTGGTGACGCCGTGTTCCTGGGCACCGCGTTCAAGCACTACGTCCGAGACGCTCGCAGCGAGGCTCGTCGCGTCCGAGACCGCCTGAACGCCCAGGGCGTCGACGTCGAGGTTCGTCCCCTGGTGTGCGTCGTGGGTGCTCAACGACTGCGGGTGATCGAAGCGCCCGAGGGGGTGACGGTGCTGGGCTCGGAGGACTTGATCGGTCACCTGAACGGCCTCCCCGCGGTTGTGACGCCAGCCACTGCGGAGGCAGCCTTCGAAGCGGCCCGTCAGCCAAGCGCATGGCCGGGCGTGCCGGCACCACCAGCTCCCGACTGGGTGGTCGAGCTCACCCGCGCGCTCGGCGCTCCCGTGTTGACCAAGGCCATCCCCAAGCGCCGGGCACAGGCGGTCACGTCCCAACGGCCGCGCCGGCCGGGCGGTGTCACCGCTCCAACGCGAGTTCGCCCCTCCAGGCCGGGCGTGTCACGCGCCACGAGCGCGCCTCGGCGTGTGCTGATGCACCTGGCGGTGATTCTCGCGGCTTTGTTCCTTGTTCCGCCTGTCCTGACATGGATGATGAAGGGGATCGCAGAGGGTGCCCGGGCCGCGATCCCCAGTCCGCCGCCATCGAGCGCCGCCCCCTACATCGCACCCGCGGACCTGGAAGCCGGATACCCCGGCGGGCACTGCCCCACGTCCTCTGCGCAGGCGCGGCATCCTCTCGGCAATCTGCTCATCTGCCGCAAGAACGACGACGGTGAACGAGTCTGGGTCTATGCGGACCCCTGGCTCCGGCTGCGGGTGCAGACAGAGGGCGTCGGCTGCACCGTTCGAGGCGAGCACGCCCGCTCGTTCTGGGGAGATCGCGTGACCCTTGTCTGCGCCCGGCAGGATGATGGGTCCCTGGAATGGGCGGTCGACCCGACGTGGAAGCCCGAAGCCTGATCTCATCGAGTGGGGGCGGGCAAGGCACTCGGTACACGGTGCCCGCCTGGCAACGCCGACGTTGGCACCGCGCGGAGGGGCTCGCGCGTCGTCGTTGGATGCCAGGTCCCTGCCGCGCCAGCGGCGACCGGCTGGGCTGCCGTTCGGAACATGGTGGCCAGCGCCGCCCCTGCGCTTGGGGGAACTGGGATGGCCTGCCGGTGCAGGGCGGCCAGGGCGATCTCCGGTGTGACGCGCAGTTCCCTCGGAATGTGGGGCCCGAGCTGGACACCTGGCTGGTCGGCGAGGTGGCCGGCGACCGCGCTTCCGTACGTCGCGACTACTGCCAGGGTGGAGCGTCCCGCCAGCAGGTCGGCGGGGTCGAGCTCGCCGACGGCGGCCAGCTCCCGGGTACGCAGCAACGACCAGCGCTGGTCGGCGGGGAAGAAGGCGGTGTGTGCGTGCAAAGCCGCGGTGCAGGCATGGATGCGGCTCCAGGTCTGGGCGCGTTCGCGCAGTGCAGAGGCCAGGGCGGGCGGGTTGCCGCTGACCCCGGCGGCACGCTGGTGGACGTGGTAGCCGATCTCGGCGATGGCCCGGAGGGCGCCGATCGGGTGGGGGTCTCCCGGTTGCGGCGATCGGGTGAGCCGCCAGGCGATCGCGGACAGCTCGGTGAGCCGGCCGGCCCATTCGTTGGGCACCGCGTGCCGGGGCAGGGGCAGGGGCCATCCGGGGGTGGCCCGCTGCAGGGGCACGTGCCGGCTGCTGGGCCGGGGCACCCGTAGCGCGGCGCGGGCAGCACGGTCGGCGGCGGCCACGAGCGCCGGGTGTCCGGTGGTGGTGGCGAGGTCAGCGGAGATCAGGGTG
>JBAVKY010000349.1:0-2305 GCA_049688555.1 Propionicimonas sp. | reverse complement strand
TCACGGCACCGGTGCCGGTCACGACGCCGTCGGCGGGCATGTCGGCGGTGTCCATGCCGAAGGTCACGGTGCGGTTCTTGCGGAACAGCCCGATCTCCTGGAACGTATCGGGATCGATGAGCGCGTCGATGCGCTCACGCGCGGTCATCTTCCCCTGCGCCCGCTGCTTGGCCAGCTTGGCCTCGCCGCCGCCGGCCCGCGCCGTCATGCGCTTGTCGAGCAGGTCGGCGACCCGCTTCTTCATCGGGACTGGTTTCTTGGTCATCACTGAGTCCTCACGCCATCTCGACCGAGACGCTGTGGTCGCGCCCGCCGAAGGAGACCTTGTACTTGATCGGGCCACGAACAGCCTTGGCGGCACCACTGGCGGCGTCCGCCTCCGCCTTCAGGTCCTCGGCCGTCTTGCCGACGTTCTTCGGACCCTCGTCGCGGGAGGAGAAGAAGCCGGGAGCCACCCCGGGGAACATCGCGTAGGTGAGCACGTCCTCGTCGGTGCCGTCGAAGCCCTCCGCCTTGGTGGCGTCCGCGACGAGCTTGTCCCACTCGGGCGGGATCAGGTCGGCCGGACGTTGGGTGATCGGCTCCTTCTTGGCCTGGGCCTGGGCGATCGCGACAACCTCGGGGTTGCGCTCGCCGATGCACTCGCCGTAGTAGCCGAGCATCAGGTCGGCGAACTCGCCGGTCATGACCTTGTACTTACCCATCAGGACGTTGAACACCGCCTGGGTGCCCACGATCTGGCTGGACGGGGTGACGAGCGGCGGGTGACCGGCGTCAGCCTTGACCAGCGGCACCTCGGCCATCACGTCGCGGATCCGGTCGCCGGCGCCCTGAGCCTTCAGCTGGCTCTCCATGTTGGACAGCATGCCGCCAGGGATCTGGCTGGAGAAGATGTCGGTATCGACCAGGGTGGCCGACTCGAACGCCGCGTACTTCGGACGGACCTTGGCAAAGTGGTCGCGGATCTTGATCAGGCGATCCATCTTCAGCTCAGTCGTGAACGGGGTGCCTTCGAGCATGGCGACCAGAGACTCGGTCGGGTTGTGGCCCGGGCCGAGCGACATCGAGCTGATCGCGGTGTCGACGACGTCCGCGCCGGCCTCGATCGCCTTCATCAGCGACACCAGGGTCACGCCGGTCGTGGCGTGGCAGTGGACGTTGATCTGCACGTCCTCGCCGTAGGTCTCCTTGATGCCCCGGACGATGTCGTAGGCGGGCTGCGGCTGCAGCAGTGCAGCCATGTCCTTCAGCGCCAGCGACTCGGCACCCATGTCGAGCAGTTGGCCGGCGAGCTTCACGTAGCCCTCGACCGTGTGCAGCGGGGAGATGGTGTAGCAGATCGTGCCCTGCGCGTGTTTGCCGGTCTTCTTGACCGCCTGCATCGCGTGGGCCATGTTGCGGGGGTCGTTCAAGGCGTCAAAGACGCGGAACACGTCCATGCCGTTCTCGGCCGACTTGTCGACGAACCGCCCCACCACGTCGTCCTCGTAGTGGCGGTAACCGAGGAGGTTCTGGCCGCGCAGCAGCATCTGCAGGCGGGAGTTGGGCATCAGTTCGCGGAAGGTCCGAAGACGCTTCCAGGGATCCTCGTTGAGGAACCGGATACAAGAATCGTAGGTCGCACCGCCCCAGCACTCGACGCTCCAGTAGCCTGCCTGGTCAATGTCCTCGCACGCCTCGACCATGTCTTCGAGGGCCATACGGGTTGCCATGAGGCTCTGGTGAGCGTCGCGGAGGGCGACCTCCGTCACACCAATCGTTCGCTGACTCATGGCGCCCATCCTTCCATCATTGTCACGACAACGCGTCCGAACCATGGGAATAGGGACGTCTGGCGTGATGGGCAATCCAGCTTGTCAAGACGCTCTGGGAAAATGGTCAGACCGAATGTCCGTCTATGGCACCGTCGTGCACCCTGCATGAGGCCAGGCAGAACGGGCGACCTGGTGCTTGAACTCTGGGAAGGTCACTGGCGGAGGGACATGCCAGGGGTTCGCAACGGGGCCATCGACGACCGGCACCTGGCCCATCGATCTCCAGCACACCGTGCCATCCCTCCGGGGGCACGGTGGCGGACTTGTGGAGCGCGTCGCCCGACCGGCCTTGCGGCGTCGGTCGGGGCGTTGACCTTGGGCCCATCCGGCCACCAATCCGGCCACGCTGGGTCCGGCCACGCTGGGTCCGGCCACGCTGCGCACCCGCGGGAATCAATCGTATGCCTGTTCGATATTCTCATGTGATTCTCAGGTCTACGAGGGGGTTCTGGGGCCTTCTGCGACGGTTTCTGTCAGACCGCCCTGATTGG
>JBAVKY010000348.1:0-13115 GCA_049688555.1 Propionicimonas sp. | reverse complement strand
GTCTACACCCACGGCTACGGTCTGGTCGCCGCTTATGGCAACCGTCGCCAGTCCGACGGCCAGCCGGAGTGGATCGAGCGGGACCTTCCGCCCGAGGGTGCTCTTGGCGACTATGAGGGTCGGATCTACTTCGGTGAACTGAGCAGCCAGTTCGCGATCGTGGGACGCGAAGCCGGTCAGGAGCCCCTCGAGCTCGACACGCCCAGCGGAGGCGAGACGCACAATACCTACACCGGCTCGGGTGGCGTCCCGATCGGTGACATGTTCACCAGGCTCCTCTACGCGGCCCACTTCATGGACCTCAACATCGTCTTGTCGGATCGGGTGAACTCGGCTTCGCAGCTGCTGTACCAGCGCACCCCGAAGGAGCGTGTCGAAGATGTCGCGCCCTGGCTGACCCTCGACCAGAACATCTACCCGGCTGTGGTTGACGGACGCCTGGTCTGGATCGTCGATGGCTACACCACCAGCGGGACTTATCCCAACAGCGAGTTGGTGTCTCTACGGACCACCACGTCGGACACCCAGTCGCGACTGCAGACCGAATTGCAGGTGAACTACCTGCGCAATTCGGTGAAGGCCGTGGTGGATGCCACGAACGGCAGCGTGGCACTGTATGGCTGGGACGAAGCCGATCCGATCCTGCAGACCTACGCCAAGGCCTTCCCGGGCACGGTGAAGCCCCGCAGTGACATCAGCCCCGACCTGCTGGCGCACCTGCGTTATCCCGAAGACATGTTCAAGGTGCAGCGGGAGATCCTCGGCCGGTACCACATGACGACCCCGGCCAGCTGGTATCAGCAGTCCGACCTGTGGCAGGTTCCGGTCGATCCGGTGAAGCAGCCCACTGATGCCAAGGAACCGCCGTACTTCTTGTCCATCAAGTGGCCGGGGGACACCGATCCGGTTTTCAGTCAGACCTCTGTGTTCGTCCCCAAGGGGCGTTCGAACCTGGCCAGCTACCTGTCGGTGGTGGCCGAGGCGACCAGCCCTGACTACGGGAAGCTACGGGTGCTCCGGATGTCGGACACCCACCAGATTGACGGGCCGGGACAGACCTTCAACGCCATGACCACGGACGGTGAAGTCGCACAAGTTCTGCGCAACTTCCTCAACCAGGGGTCAGCGGCCGCGACCTACGGCAACCTGCTGACCCTGCCGATGGGCAGCGGGCTGCTCTATGTGCTGCCGGTCTACGCACAGCGCTCCGGAAGCACTGGCTCCTATCCTGCACTCACCTACGTCATCGTTCGGTTCGGTCAGAGCGTCGGCATCGGCAAGACCCTGCAGGAGGCGCTGGACAAGGCCTTCCAGGGCGATGCTGGAGCCAACACGGGCGAGGCTCCCACGACCGAGCCGACCACGCCGACGACCCCTTCTGAGCCGACCACGCCGACTGACGCAAAGCAGGCAGCGGCCAAGCTGATGCAGCAGGCCCAGGACGCCTTCGCCGCGGCCGACAAGGCACTGAGCAGCGGCAACCTTGGGGAATATCAGAAGCAGGTCCAAGCCGCCCGAGCGGCGTTGCAGCAGGCCCTGGCCAAACTCAACGGGTGACCAGCCGGGTCAGCGCAGCTCGACGTGCCAGCCAGCGTCACGCAACGGCGCGGCAAGGGCGGCGGCGTCTCCGACGACGACCAGCGTGTGTCCGTCCGGGGGCAGCAAGTCCATCACGGCCCTGGTCGCCGACTCCGGGGTGACATGCTGTAGCGCTTCGCCGAAGGAGTTGACGAACTCGGCACTGAGGCCGTTGGCGACCAGGGTGGTGACCCGCTCGGTGACACCCCGGGCGGTCGAATAGCGGATCGGGGAACTTCCGAGCGTGTAGCCAACGGCATGCGTCACCTCGGCAGCGGTCAGTGGCTGGGTGGTGAGATCCAGGATCTGGGTGGCCAGACTGATCGCCTCCACGGTCACCGCGGTACGGAAGGAGCCTTGCACCGCGAGCAGCCCACCGTCCCGCATCGGGTGGTTGGCGAGGTGGACGCCATAGGTGAACGCCTTCTCTTCGCGGAGGGTCTTGTTCAGCCGACTCAGGAACGCCCCGCCCAGCGCGTGACAGGCGACCTGCAGATCGGCCCACCGCGGGTCCCCTCGGTCGATCCCGAAACTCCCCAGGCGGACATCGGCTTGGACCGCTCCTGGCCGGTTCACCAGCCGGGCCCGTGGACGACGGGGCGCGGGTGCCTGGTGGACGATCCCGGCGGCCGCGTCCCCCGTCCATCCGGCGAAGGCGTTCTCGGCCAGCGCGAACGGGTCGGCCGTGAAGTCGGCGCACATGACCAAGGTGGCTCCCGACGGGCGGTAGTACCGCTGGTGGAAGTCCCGCACGTCGTCGACGGTCACCGCGGTGACGCTCTGGGCGGTCCCGCCAGCCATCCGGGCTGCTCGGCAGCGGCGTTCCACCACCGCCTGCCGGAACTCGATGGCCACCCGGTGCGCCGAATGGGCCATCAACTGGTCGATCTGGGCCAGCCGCAGCGCGCGGTGCCGGCTCACGTCCTCAGGCGCCAGGGAGGGTTGCGTCACCGCCTCGGCAAGCAGCGCCAGGGCCAGCGGAAGTTGAGGTACCGGTACCTCGAGGAACAGTTGGGTGGCCGCGTGGTCGACCGACCCCCCCATGACGGCACCGAGGTCCTCCAAGGCCGTCGTGAACGACGTACCGGGGTGACGGATGGTGCCTTCGTCCAGGCAGTGGTGCGTCAGCGTCGCGACGCCCTCGATGTCGTGGCGTTCGAGATTCAGCGGGGTGTCGATGACCAGCCCGACCGAGGCGATGTGCTGGCCTGGACGGTGGAAGGCCATCACCTGCAACCCGGAATCCAGGTAGTGCCGCGCGGGTTCGGGGAAGTGCCAGCGGTGTGGGGCATGAACCTCCGGGCGCACGTCATGTCGTCGCATCAGCGGCCTCCTGGTGGTAGCACAGCACAACAGCTGTCTCGGGCTTGAGCCAGGCCGTGGCAGTCGCTGCCACGTCGGCGACGCTCAGGCTCAGCACTTCGCCCAGGCGTCGGTTCACTCGTTCGGGATCGCGATGCAGCGTGGCATAGGCACTGAACTGGTCGGCGCGGGCGTCGAGATGGGACAGCTCGCTGAGCCATTCCCGGGAATACTGCACCTTCGCGCGGTCAAGCTCCGCCTGACTCGGGCCGTCGTTCGCGAGCCGGGCGATCTGTTCGGTGAGGGAAGTCTCGAGTGCCGAGGCATCCACTCCGGGAAGCCCTCGAGCCATCGAGTACCCCAGCGAGTTGCCGGCGACCAGCCCGAGGGCCGCGGCCCCGACGCCCGCGGCGACCTCCCGTCCGCGCACCAGGCCGAGGTGTAGCCGCGACGTCTGGCCCTGACCGAGGACGGCCAGTGCCAGCTCGGCGGCGTCGAATGAGGCAGTATCGCGCTCCGGCAGCCGCCAGGCGAGGTAGACGGCCTCCGCGGGCACGGCTTCGTTCACGTCCCGTCGGGCAGGATCGGCCAGGGCCGGCAGCGACACGGCGGCGGGGCGTTGCCGACGGTTCCAGGCGTTGATCCAGCCGAAATGGCGCTCCGCCCGCTTGAAGGCGTCTTTGGGGGAAATGTCGCCGACCATGGTGAGGACGACATTGTCCGCTCTGTAGTGCTGCGCGAAGAAGGCCTTCGCGCCGTCCGGGGTCGCGGCGTCGAGGTCAGCCATCGAGCCGATCGTCGGATGCGCGTACGGGTGGCCGGCCGGGAACAAGAGCTCCACCAGGTGCGACATCACGTTCCCGTAGGGCACGTTGTCGTACCGCTGCCGCTTCTCCTCCTTGACCACCTCCCGCTGGGTCTCGAGGTTCGCCTCGTCGAGGCTGTCCGCCAGCGTTGCCAGCCGATCGGACTCCAGCCACAGCGCAAGGTCGAGCGCGCCGGTGGGAACCGTCTCGAAGTAGTTGGTGCGGTCGAAGGAGGTGGTGGCGTTCACCGAGCCGCCGACATTCTGCAGCGCATTGAGGTGTTCGCCGGAGGCCACGTGCGCCGACCCCTGGAACATGAGGTGTTCGAACAAGTGGGCCCACCCGGTCTGTCCGTGCCGCTCGTCGCGGGAGCCGACGTCGTACCAGAGGTTCACTGCCACGATCGGCACGCTGTGATCAGGGCTGACGACCACCAGCATGCCGTTGCTGAGCACTCTGGTGTGGACGGGGTAATCGACCCGTGCTTCGGAGGCGGACACCTCGCCATCACACCACAAGCCTCGCCATCACACCACAGGCCGCGCACGGTCAGGCAGTTGAGGCTCCCACGGACTCGCCCCACCGGTCAGCGGAGGGCAAGGATCGCCTCGCGCTGAGCAGGGGAAAGGGGCTTGATGGCCTCGCGAACCGTGACTGTCGAGGCGAGGGCAGCCCGCGGCAACAGCCAGTCGAACACCAGGTCGGGGCGACGCCGTCCGGTGTCGCGCAACACCCAGCCGATCGCCTTGCGAATGAAGAATTCGCGCTCCGCCAGCATGGCATCGGCGTAGCGGGCGAACCGCTCGAAATCGCCCGCCCCCTGCCGCAGCGGCACCAGGAGAGCCAGGAGCGCGGACCGCCTGATCCACAGGTCGCCATCGCGGGCCCACCGATCCAGCACAGTGCCCAGTACCGGTTCGCGTGCGACCAGCGGACCGACCACTCGGGTCGCCAACGGATCGACGAGCGCCCACGTCCGGCACTCACGCAGTAGCCGTTCCAGCAGCCCTAGGTCGGCGGGCTCCAGGGTGGAAGCCTGCTGGGCGAGCAGTTCAACGGCGGCCACCCGGCGTTCGTGGACGCCGACGGACCACAATTCCTCAGCCAGGCGCAGGATGGCGGGGCGGTCGAGGTTGGTGCTGCGAGTGGCCTGTGTGAGGACGGCGCGGACCGCCGGCAGCGGCGTGCCGTAGTGCACCAGGCCGCTCTTCAGATAGGCCCGCTCGCTGGCGGCGCGCTCCGGGTTCCCCAGGGATCGCAACCCCTGATCGAGCTGTTTGGCGATCACCGACAGGTCCAACGCTTCGACGTCTGCCACCACAGCAACCTCTCCGTGTCGACAAGACCCGGTCGCCACATCGCCGAACTGGCACCGACGGTCGTTCAGGAAGTGAAATGGCGTGCCAACTGGGCGAGCAGCCTGGCGCCGAAGCCGGTGGCCCCGGCCGAGCGCCACGAATCGTCGGCATCGGCTTGCATGGTGCCCGCGATGTCGAGGTGAGCCCAAGCGGTGTCGCCGACGAACTCGTTGAGGAACAGGGCCGCTGTGGTCGCCCCGGCGTGGGGTCCGCCCAGGTTGGACAGATCGGCGACATCGGAGTCGAGCTGCTTGCGGTATTTCTTCTCCAGCGGCAGCTGCCACACCGGCTCGTCCACCTCCACCGCCGCCTTCCGCACCTGATCGATGAGCGCCTGATCGTTGCCGAAGAGCGCGGCGGTCGACTTGCCCAACGCCATGAGGGCAGCGCCCGTCAGGGTGGCGATGTCGACGATGGCGTCCACGCCAGCCTCCGTGGCCAGCACCAGACCGTCCATCATGGCGAGGCGGCCTTCGGCGTCGGTGTTCTTCACCTCGACGGTCGTGCCACCCCGGGCGGTCAGCACATCTCCGAGCTTGTAGGCGGAACCCGAAGGCATGTTGTCGGTGCACATCAGCCAACCCGTCACACGGGCGGTCACGCCCAGGTCACGGAGCGCTGTGAATGCCCCGAGCACTGCCGCGGCACCCCCCATGTCCATCTTCATCAGCAGGTGCATGGGATCGGAAGGCTTGAGGCTGATACCGCCGGAGTCGTACATGATCCCCTTGCCGACCAGCCCGAGGTGCCCGGACGGTTCGGCGCTCGGGACGTAGCGCAACACGATCATCCTGGGCTCCTCGGCGCTGCCGGCGTTCACCCCGAGAATGCCGCCGCAACGCAGGTCGATGAGTTGCTGTTTGTCGAAGGCCTCGACGTGGAATCCGAATTGGTGGCCGAGCGCGGCGGCCACGCCCGCGAGGTCGGTAGCGGTGAGGTGGCCTGGCGGTGTGTTGGCGAGGTCACGGGCAACGGTGGACGCCCGGGCGCAGACCCGTCCCTCGCTCACGCCGGCTTGGACGGCGGACGGCTCGTGCCCTGGCGCGGTGATGGCCAGCGCGGTCAGCGGCTCCTGGTCCGGCTTGGCCTTCAGCGCGCTGTACCGGTAGCGAGCGAGCACCGCACCCTCGGTGAGTACTCGACCCAGCACGGCGGCCTCCAGGTTGGGGGCGTCAACGCTCAGCGAGAGCCGGCCGGTCTTGCGCGCGGTGACCCTGGCCGCCGCTGCGGCAGCGTCCCTGAGGAGGTCGGGGGTCAGCTCAGCCCTCGAACCCATGCCGATGAGAGCCAGCGACGCGGGGGAACGCGGCAGGATCAGCGAGCTACCCGCAGACCCATCGAAGCCGGCCGCCTTGAGTTCGCCCCACTCGAACCCCAGATCGGCCGGTAGGTCCTGATCGCTGGCCAGAAACAGCGCTTCCGCGTCCACCGATGCCATCAGGGGTTCAGCGACCACCACGTCGGTCACGGTGGCCAGGCAGGGCACCGGGGTGAAGCTGGGAGGGATCAGTTTGTGCGGGCTCGAGGTCATGCCACCGCTCCTTCTGGCTGGGTCGAGCCGACACTACCGCGACTGGCCAGGACGCGTCGGACGACCCATCAGAAGCGAAGGGTCGCTCCGGATCCCCGCTAAGGTTCCCTGATGGATCCGATTATCGTGACGCTGGTCATCCTGGGGCTTGCGGTGATCGCGTTCATGTCCAATCGGATACCGATGGGAATCGTCGCGCTCGGGGTGGCGTTGGCGCTGTGGGCAACAGGCATCCTCACCCTGAATCAGGCGCTGGCTGGGTTCGGTGATCCGACGGTGATCTTCATCGCCACCCTCTTCGTGGTCTCCGAAGCGCTGGATTCGACCGGGGTGACGGCGTGGGCCGGACAACAGGTGATCGGTCGCGGCGGCACGAAACGCACCCCGCTGCTGGTGATGATCTGCGGTCTGGTCGCCGTGCTGACGGCCTTGATCAGCGTCAACGGAGCCGTCGCCGCCCTGATTCCGGTGGTCGTCGTTGTGGCGATCCGGGTGGGAATCGCGCCGTCGAGGATGCTGATGCCGCTGGCGTTCTCCGCGCACGCCGGCTCCATGCTGGCCTTGACGGGTACTCCCGTGAACATCATCGTGAGTGAAGCCGCGCAGGAGGCGGGTGCCCGTCCGTTCGGCTTCTTTGAGTTCGGACTTGTCGGGTTGCCGCTGGTGGTGGGCACCGTGTTGTTCATCGCGGCCTTCGGGGATCGGCTGCTGCCCAGCCGGACGGTGTCGGTGCTGTCCCAGGACGTTGGCAGCCATGCGCGGCTGTTGCGCGAGCAGTACGACCTCCCGGCGGGCACCGAGTTGGTGGGGGTACGCCAGGGCAGCACCGAAGTCGTGGTGGCGCCGCGTTCAGAACTCATCGGGCTGCACCTTTTTCCCGGCATGACGACGCCCAGCGGGGACCTGGTCGTGTTGGGCCTGCACCGAGGTGGAGAGCCGCTCACCGGCAAGGACGCCAGGCTGCGGGCGGGGGACACACTGCTGTTGAGCGGCACCTGGGAGCATCTCGAGCAACACACCGCGGGGCCCGAGGTGCTGGTGGTCGACGATCCCGCCGACCTCCGACGCGCCGTCCCGCTCGGCGCTGGCGCGCGCCGTGCTCTGGTGATCCTCGTGGCCATGGTGGTGCTGCTCGCGACCGGCGCCGTGCCGCCCGCTGTGGCTGGCCTGCTGGCCGCCGGCGCGATCGTCGTTAGCCGGGTCCTCACTCCGACCCAGGCCTACCGCTCCATCTCGTGGACGACGGTCGTGCTGGTCGGGGGCATGATCCCGCTCTCCACCGCCTTCATCACCACCGGAACCGCGGACCTGATCGCGCGGGGGTTGCTCCGGGTCATTGGGGATGCTTCGCCATACCTGGCGCTGCTCGCCATCTGCACCCTGACCATGATCCTCGGTCAGCTGATCTCGAACACCGCGACCGTGTTGATCATGGCCCCCATCACCACCGTATTGGCCACCGACCTGGGGGTGTCGGTGCTCCCCTTCCTGATGGCCCTGACAGTCGCGGGCGCCGCCTCGTTCCTGACGCCGGTGGCCACCGCCGCCAACACCATGGTGATGGAGCCCGGAGGTTACCGCTTCACCGACTACTGGAAGCTGGGCCTTCCTCTGATCCTGCTGTTCCTAGCCGTCGCGGTGCTGTGGGTGCCGCTCATCTGGCGATTCTGACGAGGTAACCGTGACCCAGAACATTCCCTTGGCGGTGGTGCTGACCGTCCTCGCTTCGATCGCGCTCGCTGTCGCATCGGTCGTCCAGCACGGGGCGGTGGCCGGCCAGGCCACGCAGCAGCCCGGTGCCAAGCTCAGCGGGAAGCAGCTGCTCGCCGTGCTGCGAAACCCTCGCTGGCTCGGTGGGTTGCTGCTCACCGGGGTGGGCGCTGTGCTGCAGGTCGTCGCCTTGCTGATGGCGCCGGTCACCGTGGTGCAGCCCATCGGTGTGCTCGCGGTCCCGTGGACGATCCTGCTGGCAGCGCGCGTCCACTCCCGGCAGATCACGTCCCAGATGTGGGCCGCGACCGCTTTGACCGTCTCGGGGACGGCCGCCTTCGCCTGGGTGGCGATCGCCCACGCGGCCGCAGCGCCCGTCCTCAACGACGCCTTGCTGGTGTTCGGCACCCTGATCGGCTTTGGTGTCGGGGCAGTGCTGGCGCTGCTGGGATCACGAGGACCGCTGGCTCTACGTTGTCTCGCCTGGTCGGCAGCGGCCGCCGTGATCTACGGCTCAGAGTCCGGGGTAGTGAAGGCGATCGGCCACTACACCACGACGCGGCCGTGGCTCGGGTCGGCTACCTTCTGGTTCCTTGCGGCGTCCATCGCAGCCGGAGCGGTGTTGGCTGGTGTCTGGATCCAGCAGGGCTACGCTTCTGGTCCGGCCGAGATCGTGGTGGGCACCCTCAACGCAGCGGGGCCCGTGGCCGGGGTTGGGTACGGGATCGCGGTGTTGGGTGAAGGCGTCAATATCACCGCCGGGGCTGCTCTGCTGATGCTGGTCTTCGCGGGCGTTGCCATCGTGGGGGTCTTCATGCTGTCGCGGTTCCATCCTTCGAGCACGCCGACCTATTCGTTCACGTAGGACCAGACAGGACCAGCCGAAAGATGGAGCTCAGGACATGAATGCCGTACTCGCCTTCGTGGTGGTGATGTTGGTCTGGACGATCAGCGACTGGGTGGCGAAGAAGACGAAGTCGCTGCTGTCCAGCCTGTTCGTGGCCTCGCTCATCTTCCTGGTCGGGTTCATGACCGGCATCTTCCCAGTGGATCTTCTCGCCAGCTCGTCATTGCTGGGGTTGGCAGGGGTCGTCGTCGGGTTCATCATCGTCCACCTGGGCACGATGATCAGCCTCGACGACTTCAAGCGCCAGTGGAAGACGTTGTTGATCGGCATCGCCACGGTCGTCGGCATCGGTGTGCTGCTGTTGCTCGCCGGTTACCTCTTCGGCGGCGTCCGTGAACCCAGTGATTACGCGGAGGTCGTCGCCTCGGCTCGTGACTTCGTCATCGCCGCCACCGGCGCGCTGTCAGGCGGCACCATTTCCGTCCTGATCGTGCAGGAGGCCGCGCTGGGCGTCGGCCTGAGCACGGTGGCAGCCTTCCCGGTTCTGATCGCGGCCCTGCAGGGGCTGATCGGCTTCCCGTTGACCTCGCTCATCCTCCGCCGGGAGGCGGCTCGGCTGCGGGACGAGTATCGCGCCGGACGGCTGGAGGCCCCGGCAGTCGTCGACGAAGCCGCGCCGGCCAGCCAAGGCAGGCTGCCCGCCTTCCTGCGTACCACGCCGGGGACGTTGTTCGCCGTGGGCGTCGTCGTGCTCGTCAGCATCGGCATCAACAACCTCACCAACGGAATCCTGAACACCTTCGTGATGGCACTCATCTTTGGGATCGGCCTGCGCACAGCCGGCGTGTTCAAGCCGTCCGTGCTCAGTGGGATCGACGCCTTCGGCCTGATGATGCTCGCGATCATGATCATGGTCTTCGGTCCCCTGGCCACGCTGAAGCCTGCGGATCTCGCCGCCTTGGCAGTGCCGTTGCTGATCGCCTTCATCTTCGGCGTGATCGGGATCGCGGTGTTCTCGGCTGGGGTGGGCAGGTTGCTCGGCTACAGCGTCTCGATGTCGGTCGCAATCGGTCTCACCTCGCTGTACGGCTTTCCCGGCACGATGATCCTGTCGCAAGAGGCGGCCAAGGGTGCGGGGGAGACCCCCGAGGAGGTGGCCGCGATCGAAGGGGACATCTTGCCGAAGATGATTGTCGCTGGCTTCTCCACGGTGACCATCACCTCAGTGATCGTGACGAGCATCATCGCCAGTGGCATCGGGGGGTAGTTTCCTCGGCGCCCGGGCGTCGAGGAATGGGAAGCGGGCCAGTCAGGCGGTCAGGACGACCTTGCCGAGCACTGCGCCGGATTCCAGGGCTGCGAAGCCGTCCGCGGCGTCGCCCAACCTGATGACCCGATCGATATGGGGCCGGACACCGGAGGCGACGAGCAGCTTGACCAAGGCAGCCAGCTCATCCCGGGTCCCCATCGTCGAGCCTTGCACGCGCAACTGCAGGAAGAAGACGCGATTGAGTTCAGCCGGCGGGTTGTAACCAGACGTCGCGCCGCACACCACAACTGTTCCGCCCGGGCGCAGCGCTCGCAGCGAATGCGCCCAGGTAGCCTCGCCCACACTCTCGATGACGGCGTCCACCCGCTCCGGGAGGCGGGCACCGCTGGCAAAGGCTTCGTCCGCCCCCAACTCGAGGGCGAATGCCTGCTTCTGTGGAGTCCGTGCGGTGGCCCAGGTACGCAGCCCGAGAAGCTTTCCTAGCTGAATGGCCGCGGACGCTACCCCACCCGACGCGCCCTGCACCAGGACTGTGTCGCCTGGCGACAGATCGTTCCGGGTGAGCATGCGGTATGCCGTCAGCCAGGCGCTGGGCAGGCACGACGCCTCCTCGAACGACAACCCTAGGGGCTTGTCGATGATGTTGCCGACGGGCACGACGACGTACTCGGCCAGGGTGCCTTGGTGCAGCTCCGACAGCAGCGTTCGGCGCGGGTCGAGAGTCTCGTCACCTGTCCAACCGGGCGAGCTGATGACGGCGTGCACGATCACGTCGCGACCGTCGTCAGTGGTCCCGGAGGCATCCGTGCCGAGGATCATCGGCATGCGTTCGTTCTGCAGGCCGACCCCGCGCAGTGACCACAGGTCGTGATGATTGAGCGACGCCGCCCTCACCCGGACACGCACCCAACCCTCCGGCACGTCGGGGTCGCGCAGTCCCCCCACCTGCAAGGCGGCAATCGGATCGGACGGATTGGCCTGGGTGACGTACGCGGCGAGCATGACGCCACTGTAGGCACCTGCCGTGCCGAGCGTGCCGGCTAGACGGTCATGCGTCAGAGAAGAGCACAGTTGCGAGTGCGGCAACCTGTTCGTCGAGGAATCGTCGAGACACGTCCTTTCGGGGTAACACCGAGTCGAAGCCGTGGAAGGCGCCGGGGACGACGACGAGGTGGCTGGACACGCCAGCGGCGGTGAGCCGCCGCGCGTATTCCGCGTCCTCTTCGAAGAACAGATCCTCGGTGCCAACACCGATCCAGGCAGGTGGTAGCCCCTGCAGGTCGTCACGTCGGGCGGGAACGGCGTAGGGCGGAGTGTGTCGACCTCCTGGCTTGGTCCCGAGGTAGGACGACCAGCCGAAGCGATTGCTCGTCGGCGTCCAGACACGGAGATCCCTCGGGGCGGGCGTGGCGCGGGCCACGGTTCGATCGTCGAGCTCGGATACACGAGCAACTGGAACGCCACATCGATCTGACCTTCGTCGTGGACCCGTTGGGTGAATGCGGCGGCTAGACCACCGCCGGCACTGGCGCCGCCCACGGCGATCCGACTCGTGTCGACGTGGCGTTCGATGCTGTGGTCGACCAGCCATTGCAGGGCCGTGCGCGCGTCGTCGAGGGCGGCGGGGAAGGGGTGCTCCGGGGCAAGGCGGTAGTCGACGGACACCACGGTCATGTGCAGGCGGCCGGCGATCGCCAGGCAGGCACGATCATCCTGCTCGGGCCACCCCATGACGTACCCGCCCCCATGGAACCACAACAGCGCCGGAGTGGGCCGGCTCAACTCCGCTGGACGATACAGCCGCACCCGGAGCCTCTTAGCCGGCCCATCGACTTCGAAATCCTCCACGACAAGCCCCGCAGGAACGGTGACCGCCGGGATGGACGCCCTTCTGACCAGCATCAGCACTCGAGGTCCGAGCGAGAACCTTGGCAGGAATCGGGCCACAGACAGATCGGGATGGAACACGTCGGTGATTATCCCCGAAATCGGGACGCAATCTGATCCAACCCGCCCCAAACGGGACTTCCCCTCAGGGCGGTCACGTGGCGTCCTTGGACGGTCCTCAGCGGCAGGTAGACGACGCGATGCGCCCCGCAGGTGGCACCCCGAACTTCACCGGGGCGGAACCTCCGCAGGCAGGTGATCGGTTGTCGGGGTTGTCGTGGTGGCCATGGCGCTCCTTCGGTGGGGGAGCGGTGCACTGGTGGCGCAGATGACTTCCACCCGAAAAGCGAAAACCGCTCCCGACTAGTTAGATCCCTAGTCAGGAGCGGTTTCCAAAAAGTAGCGGGGACAGGATTTGAACCTGTGACCTCTGGGTTATGAGCCCAGCGAGCTACCGAGCTGCTCCACCCCGCGTCGCCTTTCCAACTATAGGTGACACCAACGGCAACCCCAAATCCCACGTCGACGTGACTGACGCAAGACGTCCGCATGCGGACATCTTGAGGTGAGGCACGCCAAGCCGGGCTGGACAGGCGCGTCCGAGGTCATTCGGGCGCGTCTGCAGGGGGCCGTGCGGCTATTCGGGAGGGAAGGGTGGTTTGTTCTTGGCTCTTGGGGCGTGGGGGTCGCTGCGAGGGGGGTGGTCGGGGTCGTTGTGGGTGAGGCCGTCGGGGGTGATCCAGTAGTGGCGGCCCAGCGGGCTTCGCCAGGTGAAGAGGCCGGGCCGGGGTTGGCGGAGCCGCCAGCCGGCTCGGGTCTTGGCCCG